>CAZOKA010000261.1:0-3917 GCA_964580265.1 uncultured Rhodobacterales bacterium
GCCACGCCCCAACGTCCGCCAAAGTCCATCACCGGCCCACCGCACCGGGCATCTTGTGCCAGGTGGCGAACGCTGAAGAATCCCCGTCAGCCGCAGCTTGCCTCGGCGTTGCTGCTGAATTCGGTGTATTTCTCCCAGAACAGCTCGTGCCGGAGGGTGTCGGATTGCCGGATTTCCTGCGCGCGGTGGGGATCGGCGAAGAACGAGGCGGCGAGGTGCTGATCCGAGCGGGTGAGCGTGCGATTGGCGACCGTCTGGATACAGCCGCAAAGCTGCCGTGAGCGTGCCTTGCGGGGCGAGGCCAGGCAGGCCGAGCTGACCGGCCCGGAGGACAGCCGCGTCACCGGCGCGCGATCGTTCGAGCGCCTGTCGCCGCCGCCACAGGCCGCCAGCGCCACTGCCATCGTCAAAACCACAACTGCCTTCATTTCCGTGCCTCGTTGCCGCGCCGGCGGGTATGCCGATTCACCAAGACTATGCACCGATCGCGCACCTGCATCAATCCGCGCGCGCCCCGCCGGCGCATTCGAGTCCGCGCCTCACGGCGCGTCTTGCTACGTGGGGCGATCCGGGGCATATGGTGCCCATGACAGAGCTATCGCATATACGCAATTTCTCGATCGTGGCGCATATCGACCACGGGAAATCCACGCTGGCCGATCGCCTGATCCAGTCCACCGGCACGGTGCAGGATCGGGACATGAAAGAGCAGATGCTGGACGCGATGGATATCGAGCGCGAGCGCGGTATCACCATCAAGGCCAACACCGTGCGCATCGATTACAAGGCCGATGACGGGGAAACCTATGTTTTGAACCTGATCGACACGCCGGGGCACGTGGATTTCTCTTACGAGGTGTCGCGCTCGATGCAGGCGGTCGAGGGCAGCCTTTTGGTGGTGGACAGCACGCAAGGCGTGGAGGCGCAGACGCTGGCCAATGTCTACCAGGCCATCGACGCCGATCACGAACTGATTCCCGTGCTCAACAAGATCGACCTGCCGGCGGCCGATTGCGACCGCGTGGCCGAACAGATCGAGGATGTGATCGGCATCGACGCCAGCGGCGCGATCCGGGTCAGCGCCAAGACCGGCATCGGCATTCACGAGACGCTGGAGGCGATCGTCAAGCACCTGCCGCCGCCCCAGGGCACGCGCGAAGCGCCGCTGGTGGCGATGCTGGTCGATAGCCGCTACGACAGCTACCTTGGCGTGATCGTGCTGGTGCGGATCATGGATGGCGTCCTGAAGAAGGGCGACCGCATCCGCATGATGCAGAACGGATCGGTGCACACGGTGGACCGCATCGGCGTGTTCCGCCCCAAGATGGAAGCGGTCGAGGAACTGGGCCCGGGCGAGATCGGGTATATCACCGCCCAGATCAAGCAGGTGCGCGACACCCGCGTCGGCGACACCATCACCCACGAGAAGAAGGGCGCGGAAAACCCGCTGCCGGGCTTCAAGCCCAGCCAGCCGGTGGTGTTCTGCGGCCTGTTCCCGATGGATTCGGCCGAGTTCGAGGATCTGCGGGACGCGATCGAGAAACTGGCGTTGAACGATGCCAGCTTCAGCTACGAGGTGGAAAGCTCGGCGGCGCTCGGGTTCGGGTTCCGCTGCGGGTTCCTGGGGTTGTTGCACCTTGAGGTGATCCGCGACCGGATCGAGCGGGAATACGGGATCGAGCTGATCACCACGGCGCCTTCGGTGATCTACCATGTCTACATGCGGGATGGCACCTGCGTTGAGCTGCACAACCCCGCCGACATGCCCGACATGACCCATGTGGACCATGTCGAGGAGCCGCGCATCAAGGCCACGATCCTGGTGCCCGACGAGTTCCTGGGCGATGTTCTGAAGCTGTGCCAGGACAGGCGCGGCATCCAGGAGGATCTGACCTATGCCGGCAGCCGCGCGATGGTGGTCTATGACCTGCCGCTGAACGAGGTGGTGTTCGATTTCTACGACCGCCTGAAATCGGTGACGCGGGGCTATGCCAGCTTTGACTACCATATCACCGGCTACCGCACCGATAACCTGGTGCGGATGTCGATCCTGGTGAACGACGAGCCGGTGGACGCGCTGGCGACGATGGTGCACCGCGACCGCGCCGAGATGCGCGGCCGCGCGATGGTGGAAAAGCTCAAGGAGCTGATCCCGCGCCACATGTTCAAGATCCCGATCCAGGCGGCGATCGGCGGCAAGGTGATCGCGCGCGAAACCCTGGCCGCGCTGCGCAAGGACGTGACCGCCAAGTGCTACGGCGGCGACGTCTCGCGCAAGCGCAAGCTGCTGGACAAGCAAAAGGCCGGCAAGAAGAAGATGCGCCAGTTCGGCAAGGTGGAGATCCCGCAATCGGCGTTCATCAATGCGCTGAAGATGGATGGGTGAGCACACTCATCGGCGCGCCTGCGGCTAGGCCCTGGTGTAGTGGAATTGAACTGCGGATCACTGAAATTCGCTTGCAACACAGGTTCGCGCCCGGCCCCGAGGGTGGGCGCGGCAAGGCTTGGTGCGGGGGTTTCGCGAAGTACCAGCGCCGCAGCTTGTTATAACGTCTGATCAATTCGCGCCCGCCCTGGGGGGCGGGGTCGGGCGCGAACCGGATCGCGGACGATCCGGGGGGTGATTATGAATGCTGCGCATTATGGATTCGGGTAACGAGTTGAACCGCCGGCATGCCCCTTCCCCGTCGCCCCCTCGGCATCATCCCGCCGATAGGCTCGTCAACCGCGCCGTGCGCACTATGTCCGGGCTATCCACCAATCAAAAAGGGAGGATCTGACCCATGAAATACCTGGCACTTACCGCTGCACTTGCACTGTTCGCCGGCCCGGCGATGGCGAACCAGTGTCCGATGGACATGTCCAAGATCGATGCCGCGCTTGAGACGGCCAGCCTGTCGGATGAGCAGATGGCCGAAGTGAAGGCCCTGCGCGCCGAGGGCGAGGAGCTGCACCAGGCGGGCGATCATGCCGCCTCGGTCGAGACACTGGCCGAAGCCAAGGCAATCCTCGGGGTCGAGTGACCCGTCCACGCATAACGCAGGGGGCGTGATCGCGCGGCCCCTGCGGCCCGCGCCTGATCCGGGCGCAACGCGTCTTTCGGGTGGTATGTGACTGAAATGTAATGAGATCGGGCGCAATCCCGCCCGAACGCTGGCATGAAACCCGTGGGGGTCCGGCCCGCCGCGCCGGATACTGCCGGTTTACCGCACTGCGCCCAAGAAGCCGGGGCCGATCCCTGGATCAGCCCCGCGCGCCGTTCACTCCACAGCCTTTTCCAGCGTTTGCCCGGCTTTCTGAATGTCGCGCCCGGCGCCCTGCACCGTCTCGCACGCCGCAAGGCCCATGCTTGCCACCAGTCCGATTACTACAAATCTCATGACGCGTCTTTCCTGCTGTGATCCATCACCTTCTTACAGGCCCGCCCAAGGGACCGCAAACCCCAACGGCCCGCCTGACCCAGATCAAGGCGCCTGCCCCGCGCGCGTGGCAAACGGTGCGCATGTCAACGCATGGGGAAGCGGCATGGTCCGGCTGACACTCATCCTGCACCTGTTCATCGGCGCGACCCTGTCGGGGGTTGGAATCGTGGCCGTCCTGGTGGCGGGCTACGGCTCGGGCCGGGCGCTGATGGGCGCGGCGCTGGCCGGGTTTATCCTGGCCTTTCCGGTCAGCTACGCGGTGGCGCGCGCGATGGCCGGCGACGCGTGAGCCACCGCCCTGGCGAGGGTGCAAAAAATTGCAGGATTTGCCTATAACGGTCTTGATCCCCCCGCCGCCCCGGCGTATCACCCCCCCGCACGTTGGGGTGTAGCCAAGTGGTAAGGCAGCAGTTTTTGGTACTGTGTATCGTAGGTTCGAATCCTACCACCCCAGCCAGCAACCTCCGTTCAAGCAGGTAACGCGGCACGGTCCGG
>CAZOKA010000262.1:0-3916 GCA_964580265.1 uncultured Rhodobacterales bacterium
GGGCGCTGCGCGGCGGCGCGTTCCGCGCCTTTATTCCGCGCATTGGCACCACGCCTCAACGTCCGCTCCAGGCCATTACCACCTTCCAGAACCGCAAGGCGCAGCTTCCTTTTGCCAGATGGGGAGCAGCACTATCATCCGCCTTGCAGTTGGGCCAGCCTGTTTGCGACACCTGCCTGCTTGGCGCAGCAAAGCCGGTAGGCTAGGCTGTCGACAAGGCGACGCGAAAGGATAATCCAATGAAGATGACAGATGCCCGCGACATCAAGGCAGACCGCGCCACGGTGTGGGCCGCACTGCTCAGCCCCGAGGTTCTGAAGGAATGCGTGCCGGGTACGCAGGAACTCACAGGTTCGCCCGAGGATGGGTTCGAGGCCGTCGTCACCCAGAAGGTCGGCCCCGTGAAGGCGACGTTCAAGGGCACCGTTACCCTGACCGAGATGGTAGAGCCGGATAGCCTGACCTTGTCGGGCGAGGGCAAGGGCGGCGCCGCGGGCTTTGCCAAGGGGGCCGCCGATGTCCGCCTTGAGGAAATAGAGGGCGGCACGCGCCTGCATTATGACGTCGAGGCCAAGGTCGGCGGCAAGCTGGCGCAGCTAGGCAGCCGCCTGATCGACGGGTTCGCCAAGAAGATGGCCGACCAGTTCTTTACCCGGTTCCAAGAGGTTCTTGAGGCCCCCGAAGACGAGGAGGGCAAGCCCACCGACGACCCCCCCGAGGCCAAGAAGATGGGATGGTTGCACCGCTTGCGGGGGTGATCATCCGCCACCTGTGCATATGCGCAGGGTCCGCCCTGCGCGAGGGGGTCTTTCGCAGCGCATGACCCTGCCATATGGTCGGGCTCGCGAACAGGAGGGATCATGCCGGCGATCGTTACCGTAGACAGTCTGGAAAAGACATACGCCGATGGGTTCAAGGCCCTGTCGGGCGTTTCACTGGATATAGAGCAGGGCGAGGTTCTGGCCCTTCTGGGGCCGAACGGCGCGGGCAAGACCACGTTGATCTCCACGATTTGCGGGCTGGTGCAGGCCACCGGCGGGGCGGTTCGCGTCGATGGCCACGATATCGTGACCGATTACCGCAAGGCGCGCGCGCTGATCGGCCTGGTCCCGCAGGAGATCACGCTGGAGCCGTTCGACAAGGTCATCAGTTCCGTGCGGTTTTCCCGTGGGTTATTCGGCAAGCCGCGCAACGAGGCATATATCGAAAGAACGCTGCGCCAGCTTTCGCTCTGGGACAAGCGCAATTCGCGGATCAAGGAGTTGTCGGGCGGCATGAAACGCCGGGTGCTGATCGCCAAGGCGCTGGCACACGAGCCGCGCATCCTGTTCCTGGACGAGCCAACCGCCGGCGTCGATGTCGAGTTGCGCCGCGGCATGTGGGAAACCGTTGCCGGGCTCAAGGAGGATGGCGTGACCATCATCCTGACCACCCACTACATCGAAGAGGCCGAGGCCATCGCGGACCGTGTCGGCGTGATCAGCAAGGGGCGCATCCTGCTGGTCGAGGACAAGGACAAGCTGATGAACCGAATGGGCCGCAAGCAGCTTCGGATCGAGTTGCACGAACCTGTCGCGACCTTGCCGGCGGGCCTGTCCGACCACGACCTGGAAATTGTCGATGGCGGTCACGCCCTGATCTATACCTATGACACGTCAGGCCCGCGCACCGGCATCACCCGGCTGCTGTCGGACCTGTCCGATTGCGGGATCGTCCTGCGCGACATTCAGACCAGCCAAAGCAGCCTGGAAGAGATATTCGTCGGGCTTGTGCAGGAGGAGAACGCGGCATGATGGGCCTCAACTGGCGCGGGGTCGCCGCGATATACCGCTTTGAAATGTCTCGTTTCTTTCGCACGCTGCTGCAAAGCTTCGTGTCGCCGGTGATCTCGACCTCGCTCTACTTCGTGGTCTTCGGCGCGGCCATCGGCAGCCGTATCGAACAGGTCGAGGGCGTCAGCTACGGCGCGTTCATCGTGCCCGGTCTGGTGATGCTGACGGTGATGACCCAGGCGATATCGAACGCCTCGTTCGGTATCTACTTTCCCAAGTTTATCGGCACGATTTACGAGTTGCTGTCCGCGCCTGTGAACTTCCTGGAAATCGTGCTGGGTTACGTGGGCGCTGCCGCGACCAAGTCGTTGTTCATCGGGGCGGTCATCATGGTGACCGCGTCGCTGTTCGTGGACATGCAGGTCTTGCACCCGTTCGCGATGCTGGCGTTCTTGCTGCTGACCTGCGTGTCATTCGCGCTGTTCGGGTTCATCATCGGGATATGGGCCGAGAATTTCGAGCAGTTGCAACTGGTGCCGCTGCTGATCGTGACGCCCCTGGTGTTTCTTGGCGGGTCTTTCTACTCCATTTCGATGCTGCCGCCGGTCTGGCAGGCGATCACCATGTTCAATCCGGTGGTCTACCTGATCTCGGGGTTCCGTTGGTCGTTCTACGGCGTCGCCGACGTCCCGATCGGGACCAGCCTGCTGGCGATCGCGTTGTTTCTGAGCCTGTGCCTTGGCGCAGTCTGGTGGATCTTTCGCAGCGGGTGGCGCCTGCGGCCATGAGGGGCTTGTTGCTTTTGTGCCGCCGCGCACGCTGATTGCCGACCTGAGCCTTGTTTGTCGCCTGCTCGCCATCTACATCCGGGGATATGAGAAGATATATCCCATTCATTCAGGGGCCACCCGTCGTGGCGGTGATCCGGCTGACCGGCAGCATCGGCCTTGGCGGGCGCGCATCGCTCAGCGACAATGCCTTGCGCCCGGTGATCGAGCGGGCCTTTCGCCGCGGCAAACCCAAGGCGGTGGCGCTGGTCATCAATTCACCCGGCGGATCGCCCGTGCAATCGGCGCTGATCGCGGCGCGTATCAGGCGCCTGGCCGAAAAGCACAAGCTGCCCGTGCATGCCTTTGTCGAGGATGTAGCAGCCTCGGGCGGCTATTGGCTGGCGGCCGCCGCCGATGACATCTGGGCCGACGCCGGTTCGATCGTCGGCTCGATCGGGGTGATATCGGCGGGCTTTGGCGCGCATGAGCTTCTGGCCCGTCACGGGGTCGAGCGGCGCGTGTTCACATCCGCGAAATCCAAAAGCATCCTCGATCCGTTCCTTCCCCAGAAGGAAGAGGATGTCGAGATCCTCAAGGGCCTGCTGGAAGAAATGCACGGCGGCTTCGTCTCATACGTCAAGCAGCGCCGCGGCGACAAGCTACGAGACGACGAAGACCTGTTCAGCGGCCGCTTCTGGCTGGGGGGCACGGCGCATGAGTTGGGCCTGATCGACGGTATCGCCCACCCCGAGGACAAGCTCAGGCAGCTTTATGGCGACAAGGCGGTCTTCCTGCGCTACGGGCCGCGGCGGGGGTTTATGCAACGGCTCAGCGCCTCCGTGGTCACCGATGTCATGGCAGATGTGGAGGACCGCGCGTCATTCGCGCGGTACGGGCTGTAACTTGATCCTCAAGATCGTCACCCTGTTCCTGATCGCCATCGGCGTGCTTGCCATGTTTGGCAAGCTGCGGATGCCCGGTGGCCGGCGACTGCGCGATGCGCGGTGCCCCGATTGCGGCCGTATCAGGATTGGAAAAGGGCCGTGCCCCTGCAAGAAGAAAGGCGGCTGAGGCATGGTTTGGCTGCTGGCTGGGCTGGGGCTCGTGATCTTGCTGCTGGCCGGTGATGCGCTGGTGCGCGGGGCCGTCAATGTCAGCCTGCGGCTCGGCGTGCCGGCGCTGATCGTCAGCCTGACGATCGTGGCCTTCGGCACATCCGCCCCCGAGATGCTGATTTCCGTGCAGGCCGCGCTCAGGGGGGTGCCGGGCATCGCCATGGGCAACGTGGTTGGCTCCAACACCGCCAACATCCTGCTGGTGCTGGGCATTCCGGCGATGCTTACGACGATGCACACCGGCGAATGCGAGACGCGC
>CAZOKA010000263.1:0-3886 GCA_964580265.1 uncultured Rhodobacterales bacterium
ACCTCGTACACCATGTGATGCAGGCCAGAGCCGTCATCGGTATCCCCGATATACATGCCGGGCCGCTTGCGAACAGCCTCCAACCCTTTGAGAACTTTAATGGATTCGGCACCGTATTCTTCGGGTGCACGCGCGCTTTCGGACATTCCGCCTATCCTTGGTTATTTCCACGGTTTATAGGGACTCGCGCAAGGAATGTCACGCGATTGGCCATCGATTTCCGCCCTATGTAAAAGGGATTATCAGCCCCACGACAATCAGGGCCACACCGGCCGCGATATTGCTTCGCCTGAGCGCACGCGGGGACGACAACAACATCCGCATTCGCCCGATGAAAAGCGCCATCACAAGGTTCCCGGCAAGTGGCACCACCATGGATATCGCAACAATCGAAGCGATGTCGAATAGCGTGACACGCGTCAGATCGAAAAACCCCGGCAGCAGGCCCATGTAGAACAGAATCGCCTTGGGGTTACCAAGAATTACGGCCAACCCCGCCATGAACCCGGCCCATTGCCCGGGGCGTGTCAGGCGACTGTCGGCCGCCAGCGGCTTGTTCGCGCGCCACAGGGCGAGCACCCCCATCGAGATGAACATGGCCGCCGCAACGATCCGCAATGCCGACATCAGGCCCGCGATACTGCTGACAATCCAGCTTACGCCGAGGATCGCCAGGAAGGGCCAGACGGCATCGCCCACGACCACCCCCAATGCCAGCGGCCACGCGGCACTGAAGCCACCAGAGATGGCGCGCGCTGCCAATGCCATCCATACCGGCCCAGGCGTCAGGAAAAGCACCAGAACTGCGCCCGCGTATAACGCCAGATCCATCCAGGCCAAGGTCATCAAGCGGCCCTTTCAATGGAGGAAAGACCGTTGTCTTCGGTGACCTCGAAATATTGCGCGCGCGCGTTCAGGTCGGCAAACAGCTCGGCTCCCGTTCCAGTCATCCATGCTTGTGTTCCCAACGCGCCAATCTCGTCGTACAAGGCGGCGCGGCGGCTCGCATCCAGATGCGCCGCGACCTCGTCCAACAAAAGGATCGGGGGCGCGCCCATCTCCTGTGACAAGGCCCGCGCATTGGCCAGTATCAAGGAAATCAACAGCGCTTTCTGCTCTCCGGTCGAACAATTACGCGCTGGCACGCCCTTTGCGGTGAAAACGGCATGCAAATCGGCGCGATGCGGCCCCACAAGGGTACGGCCGGCAGCCAGGTCGCGAAAGCGGCTTTCGCGCAATGCATCAAGCAGATCATCTTCCCCAACCGGCATTTCCCCCTCGGTCTGGACCAGGTCCAGCTCGGCCACTGGAAACGCGGTATGCGCCTCCGCCTGGGCATCATGTAGCTTGCCAACCGCGGCAAGACGGTTGGCATGTATTACAGCACCGCTAGCGGCCATCTGCTGTTCAAGGGCGGCGTACCAATGCGAGTCGCGCACCTGTTCCTTGAGCAGCCGGTTACGCTCGCGCATTGCCTTCTCATAGGTCAAGGTCGCGTCGGCATGCGCAGGAACAAAACTCATCGTGAGACGATCCAGAAACCGGCGGCGCCCCTCTGCCGCTTCGATCCATAAACGATCCATGGACGGCACCAGCCATAACACCCGCGCGATCCGGCCCAATGCGGTTTGGCTGGCAGGCTTGCCATCAATCCTGAGCTGGCGCGCGGCGCCTGCATCGGACCATATTTCGATCTCGTGAACCCGGTGCAGACTGCACAGCATTCCGGAAACCTTCCAGCCCAATGCCTCGGGGCGCCTTGCCATCTCTTCGGCACTGGACCGTCGCAAACCGCGCCCAGGTGAAAACAACGATACCGCCTCGAGGATATTGGTCTTTCCCGCGCCGTTCGGCCCAAATAGCGCCACTGGCCTCTTGTCCAGCTCCATCCGCCCGGACCAGTGCGAACGAAAATGCGAGAGGGTGAGTTGCGCCAGATACAAACCGGGCATTCACCGCCCCTTCATCTTGCCAGAAATACTCCCGCCGGAGGCATCCAGCGGTAATTTACACTCGCATCGGCATGACAACATAAACCGCGCTGGTGTCATTGCCTTCGCGCATCAACGTCGGATCACCCGAGGAATTGAACAGGAACACGGCGTTCTCTCGATCCACCTGGCTGGCGATCTCCAGCAGGTATTTCGCATTGAACCCGATTTCCAGCCGCTCGTCATTATAGGCCACTGCCAGTTCCTCTTCGGCGGCACCGCTGTCCGGCGCGTTGACCGACAGAACGAGCCGATCCTCGTCCAACGCCATCTTGACGGCACGGGACCGTTCGGAGCTGACAGTCGCGACGCGGTCGACGGCGTGTGCGAAATCACGCGCGTCCACTTCCATCTTGCGGGTGTTGCCCTGCGGAATGACGCGCGTGTAGTCGGGAAAGGTGCCATCGATCACCTTGGACGTCAGCGTAATATCTGGCGTCGCGAACCGCACTTTGGTTTCGGAAACCGAGACTGCGATCTGCATGTCATCGTCTTCGAGCAGCTTGCGCAACTCACCTACCGTTTTGCGCGGCACGATCACACCCGGCATATCGGCTGCGCCTTGGGGCAGGTCGGCGTCAATCCGGGCAAGGCGGTGACCATCAGTGGCCACGCAACGAAGTACCTTGCCGCCTTCACTCTCGGCAACGTGCATGTAAACGCCGTTCAGGTAATAGCGGGTCTCTTCCGTGGAAATGGCGAATTTCGACTTGTCGAAGAGCCGTCGCAACACAGGCGCGGGAGCACTGAAATTGCTGGCATACTCAGAGCTTGCCATCACCGGGAAATCTTCGCGTGGCAATGTCGCCAGGTTGAAGTGCGAGCGTCCCGCCTCCACCGTCAGGCGGCCAGCGGCGCTGTCTTCGCTCAATGTTACAAGGGCACCATCAGGCAGCTTACGCACGATCTCGTGCAGGGTCATTGCCGAAACCGTTGTGGCCCCTGCGCGCTCGACCTGTGCCGGGGCCTTGTCCACGACCTCGATATCAAGGTCGGTGGCGCGGAAATGCACATGCTCCCCCTCGGCCTCTATCAGCAGGTTGGCAAGGATCGGTATCGTATTGCGCCGCTCAACCACGGACTGTGCCTGGCTGACGGCCTTGAGCAGCGCGCTGCGTTCAATGCTCAGTTTCATGACCCTCGCTCCCTTTTCTGCCGGGAGGGGCAAGGTATCCGTTTCCCCGGCCGGCTCAAGACATTTTTGTCTGTTTTGTCCAATGGAAACACGGACTCGTCAAGGCCGCATCCGCCTTAAGGTGTCCGGCAGGCCGGTTATTGGCGTTTTCCTAGGCTTCCAGGGTCCGGCGCAGCATTTCCAGATCTTCCGCGATCTGGCCATCCTGGGTCTTGAGCTCTTCGATCCGGCGCACCCCGTGCATGACCGTTGTATGATCTCGCCCGCCAAAGCGGCGGCCTATCTCGGGGAGTGAGCGACTGGTGAGTTGCTTGCACAGATACATGGCCACCTGGCGTGGTCGCGCGTAGGTTCGCACACGCTTGGGGCCGATCATGTCGGACAGACGGATGTTGTAGTGCTCACTCACGCGGCGCTGGATTTCCTCGATCGTGATCTTGCGCTCGGACGCACGAAGCACATCGGCAAGGCAGTCTTGGGTCAACTCCATCGTGATTTCGCGCCCGACCAGAGAGGCAAAGGCGAACAAGCGCGTCAGCGCCCCCTCGAGAACGCGCACATTGGTGCTGATCCGATGGGCAAGGAACTCCAGCACACCGTCGCTGATCTCAAGGCCCGGATACTGCTGACGGTGGTTCTCAACCTTGGTCTGAAGAATGCCCAGTCTCAATTCGTAATCCGTCGGGTGCAGATCGACCACAAGACCGCACTGCAGGCGACTCTTGATCCGATCCTCGAGATCCTTGATTTCACCGGGCGC
>CAZOKA010000264.1:0-3833 GCA_964580265.1 uncultured Rhodobacterales bacterium
ATTCCGAATGTCAAGTCGCAGCGCCGCGTGTCATGGGCCGAGTAATTGGTGATGACCGCCCCCCAGGCCTGGCCGTTTGGAATGATGATCTGAACGTTGTCCGGCGTGATCAGTTCGGTGAAAAACAGGTTTACATCCTGCACCGTCCCCGACGTGCCCCCGATACTCACGTATTGGCCCAGCTTGTAGGGCCGAAACAGCACCAGCATCACCCCCGCCGCCAGGTCGCTCAACGTCCCCTGCAACGCCAACCCGATCGCCAGCGTCGCCGCGCCAATCACCGCGACCAGGCTGGTGGCTTCGATCCCGAAAAGACCCAGGACCGCCACCAGAACCATGAGCAATATCACCCACTTGACGATTGAGGCGACGAAATTTCCAAGGGTCTGATCAATGCGCGGTGTGGCGTTGATGCGGCGCCTCAACATGCCGCTGATCATTCCCGCCGCCGCCCAACCGACGATGAGAACGACAATCGCTTTTATCACGTTGAATGCAAACGGCGCATAGCCGCCAAGTTGTTCCATCATTGAAATGCTCCTCGTGTTCGCGCGCACCGTCGAAGCGGTGCTTCCTGAATCAATCTGACACGTAAACCTCTGCGGAGACTAGAAAAAACTGATGGTTCTTCCGGCCGCGAATCACCCGCGTTTGGGGAGCGCCCCAGTCAGCACATAACGCAGGATCTCGACCACTTCGCGCGGATCGCGCGCAACGGCAAGCGCCGCGGCGTTCACTTCTTTCAGCGCATGATCGTGCTCTGGTTGCTGTAATATTATCAGCGACTTACCAAGTGCGGCTGCCTGCCCGGCATCAAAGGCGGCATTCCATTGTCGGTATTTCTCACCAAAGCGCACGACAACGACATCGGCCTCGGCAATTCCCTTGCGGGTGCGGATGGCATTGATCATGGCGCCCTTGTGGTCATGCCAATACTTGTTCGCTTCGGCCCCCAGTATGGTGACACCACAATCATCGCTCGCAGCGTGGTCGGTGACAGGTCCATCATATACCACGTCCAGATCGCGTGACTCGTCAATGATCTGGTCGCGCCAATCGGTGTGAATCTCGCCTGACAGATAGACCTTGAGCATGATGGAAGTCCCTCTTTCTGGTTGTCCTCAGCCGCGCAACACGCCGCCAGTGGCTTTTTGAACCTTTTCTATCACTTTCGCTCCCACGGCTTCGATATCGGATTCTTTCAGTGTCTTGTCAGTGGGTTGCAGGCGCACTGTGATCGCGATGGACTTTTTCCCTTCGCCCAGGCTTCCGCCGATGAACTCGTCGAAGACATGAACACCTTCGATCAAGGCCTTATCCGCGCCAATCGCCGCGTTGACCAGTGTCAGCGCCTCGACATCCGAATCCACGACAAAGGCGAAATCGCGATCCACCGCTTGCAGGTCGCGCAACTCCAGTGCCGGCTTTGTGGTTGTCTTGCGCCGGGCTGCCGGGATTTCAGCGGGCCAGACGCTAAACGCCACGGCGGGCCCCTTTACATCCAGCGCCGAAAGCACCCTGGGGTTGATCTCGCCGAACACCGCCAGTCGCTTTTTCGGGCCAAGGCAGATTGTGCCATGCCGCCCCGGATGCCACCAGCCAGGCCCGTTGCGCAGTACTTGCGTCTTGGCAGGCGCACCAAGGGCTGACAGCAGCGCCTCGACATCAGCCTTGGCGTCGAACAGATCAACGGGGCGAGAAGCCCCATGCACGTCGCGCGGTCCAGTGCGCCCGACCAGCAGACCAGCCACCTGCAAATGCTGCTCACCCGGCTCGCCACCATGAAAGGCGGGACCGACCTCGAACAGGGCCAGATCGTTCAGGCCCCGCGCCTGGTTGCGCGCCGCTGCCTGTAACAAGCCCGGAAGCAGATCAGGGCGCATGTGGCTCATCTCAGAAGAGATCGGATTTTCCAGCATGGTGCCATCGTCGCCGCCATCAAACAGCTTTGCCGCCGCATGATCGATGAAAGTGTAGGAGACGCACTCATTGTATCCCAGGGCCGCAGCCGTGCGCCGGGCAACCTGCTCCCGCTTTTGCATCGGTGACAGGATTGGTTTGGGTACGCCGACCGTTGCGCGTGGCAGGGGCCTGCCCTCAAGCTTGGTAAGCGATGCGATGCGCGCCACCTCCTCGACAAGGTCCGCTTCGCCCTGAACATCAGGCCGCCACGAGGGCACCCATGCCATGTCGCCCTCAAGCTTGAAGCCGAGCGATTCCAGTGTCTTGCGTTGCTCCGCTTCGGGGATTTCCATCCCCACAAGGCTTTGAACCCGCGCGGGATCTAGGCGGTAGCTGCGCGAAACGTCGGGCACTTCTCCGGCAGTGGTCACGTCGGACGGCGTGCCACCGCAAAGCTCCATGATCATTTGCGTGGCCAATTCAATCGCTTCCATGTTGAAGGCCGGGTCGATGCCACGTTCGTTGCGATAGCGCGCGTCCGAGTTGATCTTGAGCGCGCGTCCGGTCATCGCAATCTGAACGGTTTCCCACACCGCCGCTTCAAGGAAGACGTTCACCGTTTCCTGGGTGCAGCCGGTGGCAAGCCCGCCCATGATGCCGCCGATGCTTTCAATGCCGTTGTCGTCGGAGATCACGACTTGCCCCGCATCGAAAGTGTAGTCCTTTTCATCCAACCCGGTCAGCGTTTCGCCGCCTTGCGTGCGGTGAATGCGCAGGTTTCCCTGCACCTTGTCGGCGTCGAACACGTGCAGCGGCCGGTTGCGGTCGAAGGTGAAGAAGTTGGTCACATCCACCAGTGCGCTGATCGGGCGCAGGCCGATGGCGCGCAGCCTGTCCTGTAGCCATTGGGGGGACGGGCCGTTTTTTACCCCCCGGATCAGGCGCCCCGCGAACACCTCGCAGCCGTTCTGCCGGGTGTCGTCGTCTATCGACACGGTGATCGGGCAGGGGCCATCGCCTGCGACATCCGCCGTTGGGGCGGGTTTCATCGTGCCGAGGCCCCGCGCCGCAAGATCCAGTGCGATGCCGCGCACGCCAAGCGCGTCGGGCCGGTTGGGGGTGATCGCGATCTCTATCACCGGGTCCACCTTGGCCGGGTCGTGGGCGGCCAGCCAATCGGTGAACGTCTCGCCCACCTCGCCGGAAGGTAGCTCGATGATGCCTTCGTGCTCGTCGCTGAGCTCCAACTCGCGTTCCGAGGCCATCATGCCGTAGCTTTCAATGCCACGGATCTTGCCCACGCCGATGGTGGTGTCGATGCCCGGCACGTAGACCCCGGGTTTGGCGATCACCACTGTGATCCCCTCGCGCGCGTTCGGGGCGCCGCAGATGATCTGCGACATGCCGGCATCGGTCTGCACCTGGCAGACCTTCAGCTTGTCGGCGTCGGGGTGTTTCTCGGCCGATATGACCTTGCCGATGGTAAACTCCGAGAGCCGCGCAGCAGGGTTTTCGACGCCTTCGACTTCCAGCCCCAGATCGGTCAGGGCATAGGTGATCTCATCAAGGCTCGCCTCTGTCTCGAGATGGTCTTTCAGCCAGGAGAGGGTGAATTTCATAGGTTTATCCCCGTATGTTGGGAGATTTTCTTTTTCGCGAACCCGAGCGCAATGGCTTTGACCAGTTCGACGGTTGCGCTTCCACCAGTCTCCGCTACGGCGGCTCGCGTTTCTTTCCAGATACCTTCGTTACGAATAGCATCTAAATAGTCATGTCCTGCAAAAGTTATGTTCACATCGTCTTGTAGAGCACTACCCAAGGTGCCAAATTCAACTTCCAAGAAACCAGCTTGCTCAAGCAGAGTTATTTGATACGCATCGCTTTCTTTGAAGAAGTCATCATTTCGGGTGTAGCACCAACCCCGATCATCC
>CAZOKA010000265.1:0-3813 GCA_964580265.1 uncultured Rhodobacterales bacterium
TCGTCAAGCGCGCGCAGCCGGGTCAGCAACGCGGGCATATCGGCCAGGGGCACCATGTTCGGCCCGTCCGATGGCGCGGTGTCGGGGGCATCGTGGGTTTCGATGAACAACCCCGCGCAGCCAACCGCCAGCGCCGCCCGCGCCAGCGGCGCCACGAATTGCCGCTGCCCGCCCGACGCAGTGCCCTGTCCGCCTGGCAGTTGCACCGAATGGGTGGCGTCGAAGATGACCGGATACCCGGTTTCGGCCATGATCGGCAGCGCGCGCATGTCGGACACCAGCATGTTGTAACCGAAACTGGCGCCACGTTCGCACAGCATGATCGAGCGGTTCCCGGTGGAGGCGACCTTGGCCGCGACATTGGCCATGTCCCACGGCGCAAGGAACTGCCCCTTCTTGATGTTGATGGCGCGGCCCGTCTCGCCCGCGGCCAGCAGCAGATCGGTCTGGCGGCTGAGGAAGGCGGGGATTTGCAGCACGTCGCAGACCTGTGCCGCGCGGGCGCAATGGCCCGGCTCGTGCACATCGGTCAGCACGGGGCAGCCGAACTCGTCGCGGATGCGGTGCAGGTAATCCAGGCCCCGTTCCATCCCGATGCCGCGCTCACCGGACAGCGACGAGCGGTTGGCCTTGTCATAGCTGGCCTTGAATATGAACGGAATCGACAGCCGCTCGCAGGTCTCCGCCAGCTCGCCCGCGATCCGGCGCGCATGATCGAGCGTTTCCATCTGGCACGGCCCCGAGATCAGCGCGAAGGGCAACGCATTGGAAATGCGGGTGGTCTCGGTGACGGTGACGGTGTGGGGCATCGGGCAGGGTTCCATTCTGGGGCCGCAGGGGGGCGCGGGTCAGGCGACGCCGACGCGCAGGCAATCGTGGATGTGCAGCACGCCGCACAGGCGGTTTTCGTCATCGACGACCAGCAGCGCGCCGATCTTGTTGGTGTTCATGATGTGCAGCGCCTCGGAAATCAACATCTCGGGCCTTGCGACGCGCGGGCTTCGGGTGGCCACCTGGCCTGCCGAGAGATCCAGCAGCCCGGTCAGGTTGCGCCGCAAGTCGCCATCGGTGATGACGCCGATCAGCGCGGCATCCTCGGTCACCGCGACGATGCCGAAGCCCTTGGCGCTCATCTCGACCAGGGTGTCGCCCATCGGGGTGTCGGCGGTGACGACCGGCAGGCTGTCGCCGCGGTGCATCACGTCGCCCACGCGCATGAACTGCGCGCCCAGCTTGCCGCCGGGGTGGAAGACGTGGAACGCATCCGCCGCGAAACCGCGTTGCGCCATCAGCGCCACCGCGATGGCATCGCCCAGGGCCAGCGCCGCGGTGGTGGACGTGGTGGGCGCCATCCCGATGGTGCAGGCCTCGGGCAGATCGGGCAGGATCAGCGACACGTCCGATTGCCGCCCCAGCGTGCTGCCCTCGTTTTTCGTGAGCGAAATCAGTGGGATGCCAAAGCGGCGCGTGTATTGCATCAGGTCGAACAATTCGCGCGTCTCGCCCGAGTTCGACAGCAACAGGCAGACATCCGCGCCGGTGACCATGCCCAGGTCGCCATGGCTGGCCTCGCCGGGATGCAGGAACAGCGCCGGCGTCCCGGTCGAGGCGAGAGTGGCCGCGATCTTGCGCGCGACATGGCCGGATTTTCCCATGCCCGACACCACCACGCGCCCCTTGGATGCCAGGATCAGCGCGATCGCACGGACAAGGCCGACGGGCGGATCATCGGCCATCGCCAGGAGCGCGCTTGCCTCGGTGCGCAGCACGCGCGCGGCGCTGGCCAGCACCTCTTGGCGGTCCAGCGCCGTGGGGGGAGTATCAGTCATTCGCCGTTCTGCCCTTTGTCTTGCCGCCCTGTTGGCGTTGTGTTCCGCGCGGCCCACTATGCCCCCCGCGGCGCGTCCTGCTCAAGGGTTGAATGGCAGGCAGGCGGGTAAGCGGGTCAATGGCGGTCAGTCTTCGCGTTTGATGCGGGCGGCGCGGCCGCCGCGGCGCTTGCGCAGAAGGGGCGCGCGCCCGGGCAGCTCGGCCATGACGGCGCGGCGCTCATCCGGCGCCATCGCGGACCAGCGCGCGATCTCGTCGATGCTGCGCAGGCAACCGGTGCACAGCCGCGTCTGCGGATGGATCACGCAGACCTTGATGCAGGGGCTTTCCACCTCGTCGCGTTTCCATATCTCGTCGCTCATCACGCGCCCTTCATGTAGCGAAGCCGGTCCAGCACTCCCTGAAGGATATAGGACGCGGCGACGTGGTCGATCACCTCGGCGCGACGCTTTCGTGTCGTATCCGCCTCCAGCAGGGCGCGCTCGGCGGCCACGGTGGACAGGCGCTCGTCCCAGAACCCGATCGGCAGGTCGGTCAGCCGCGACAGGTTGCGGGCAAAGGCGCGTGTCGATTGGCAGCGCGGCCCCTCGCTGCCATCCATGTTGCGCGGCAGGCCCAGAACCAGGCCGGCGATGTTGCGGGCCTGCGCCAGCTCCAGCAGGCGCGCGGCGTCCAGGCCGAACTTGCGTCGCCGGATGGTTTCCAGCGGGCTTGCCACGCTGCGGCCCAGGTCGGTGACGGCCAGGCCGATCGTCTTGTCCCCCAGATCCAGCCCCATCAGCGCGCCCATCGGCGGCAAGGCGGCCGCGAAATCCTCGATCTGGTCATGGATCATGGCGGGCATCCGTCATTCCAGCACGCCGGCGCGTTCGGCGGCGGCGCGCACCTGGGCCAGTGCGTCGGGCTGACCGGCAAAGACCTGCTGCGCCTCGGTCCAGATGGTGCGCGCCTTGTCGGTTTCGCCCAGCACCCCGTAGGCGCCGACCAGGCGGGCCCATTCGGTGGCGCTGCCGCCCTCGGTGGCGAGGCGCTCGGACAGGCCCTCGACCATGCCGCGGATCATCTGCTGACGGTCCTCGGCGCTCATGTCGCCGGCGGCCTGCATGTCCTCCTGGGTGGGGCCGTTGAGCGCGTCTGCCGCAGGCTCGGGGGCGGTGTATTCGACGCCGGCGCGCTGCGCCACCTGCGCGATCTGGTCACGGATCGGCGCGATCCAGGGGGCGCCCGCTGGCCCCTCTTCGAGCAGGGTGCGCCACAGGGCGAAGGTGCGGTCGGGGCGACCCGTCTGCGCGGCCATCAGGCCCATGTAGTAGCGCGCCGCGCCGTGCGTCGGATCACGCCGCAGCGCCGCCAGCAGGGCCTTTTCCGCCTCGGGCGAGACATACCCCTGCGCCGCGATGATCAGCAGTTCGGCATAATCGGCGTAGTCGGTGGCGGTGGCGTCGTCGCCGCGCAGGGCCAGCAGTTTCTCCTGCGCCTCGTAGGCGGCGGTGAAGTTGCCCATGTTCGCCTCGTTGCGCACCAGCAGTTGCAGGCCGCGCGCGTCGCCGGGGCGGTTGGCGACGGCCTCGCGCAGCTTGTCCATCAGCTCGGCGAATTCGGGGGCCACGTCGGGCGGCATGCGGGCGGGCTGTCCGGCCTCTGCTTCGGCCTGCGAGGGGCGGGTTGCGCGGGCCTCTTCGGCGGCGGCGAGGCGCTTTTGCAGGCCCATGTCGGGATAGCCCGGCGCGCCCAGTGTCATGTAGAGCGCGCCCGATCCGCCCAGCAGCATCAGCGCGGTCAGCCCGGCCATGACGCGGCCGCCGGTGCGGGGGGGCTGGTCCTGCCCTGTGCCGGTCTGTCGCAGGGCCGCGTCGGCGGCCAGGATGCGGCGCGAGACTTCGGCGCGGGTGCGCTCGGCATCGGCCTGGCCGATGGCGCCGCGCGCAAGGTCTCGGTCGATCTCGCGCAGCTGGTCGCGATACACCTTCAGGTCATAGGCGG
>CAZOKA010000266.1:0-3772 GCA_964580265.1 uncultured Rhodobacterales bacterium
ATCGCCGGGCCGCCCCCCGGCACGGCGATTTGGCTGACGTCAGCGCAACGCACAAATGTTATTCGGATTTGGCTGGCATAAAGTTCTGCCATACCAGCGTTGGATCGCCGCACCGCGGCCCGTCGATGCGCGGCTCCTCAGCCGGTCGCCCAACGGCAGCAACAGGCCAGTTGCGACATGAAGCCTTTGGCCCGCCCCGAGCGGTCGATGCGGCCATGTTGATCGTCAGATTGCCCCAGGTGCGGCAAAGCGGCTGGCCACCGGGCGAGCGGTGTCATATTGCGGTCATCGGCGCGTGTCATGATCGCGTCACCGGATCGACATGAGGTCGCTTTGACATGACGCTCGTCCCCCGCCTTCACGGCGCCCGGCCGTCCCCGCGCGAGATCGCGCGCGATATCAGCTATGCCCATTCGGCGCGGACGCGCGGCGGGCGGGCGATGATCCGCGCGATGGAGAATGTCACCGGGCGGATCGGCCTGATCCGGCGCGCGCAGGGGTATGAACGCGAGATCGCCGAGGGGCGCGATTTCTGGCAGGTGATGGTCGAGCGCTATGGCTTGTCGCTGGATATCGCGCGCGGCGCGCTGGAGGCGATCCCGCGGCAGGGGCCGCTGATCGTGATCGCCAATCATCCCTATGGCATTCTGGATGGCCTGATGCTGGGTCATATCCTGTCGCGGGCGCGGGGCGATTTTCGCATCCTGGCACATCGGGTGTTTGGCAAGGCGCCCGACCTTGAGCGGGTGATCCTGCCGATTTCCTTTGACGAGACGCGCGAGGCGGCGCTGCGCAACATCGAGACGCGCCGCGCGGCGCTGGAGTATCTGCGCGGTGGCGGGGCGATCGGGATCTTTCCGGGCGGTACGGTGTCCACCGCCGTGCGCCCGATGGCGCGGCCGATGGACCCGGGCTGGCGCGCGTTTACCGCGCGGATGGTGGCCAAGTCGGGCGCGACGGTGGTGCCGATCTGCTTTGACGGGCACACCAGCCGCCTGTTCCAGATTGCCAGCCACATGCACCAGACCCTGCGCATGGGGCTGCTGATCAAGGAATTCGCGCGCCGGGTGGATACGCCGGTGCGCGTGTCCATCGGGGCGCCGATCACGGCGGCGCAGATCAGCGCCCATGCCGGTGACACCAAAGCAATGATGGATTTCCTGCGCAAAGCCACGTATGAGCTATCGCCGACACCGCTCGATTCCCATGATTATGGATTCGAGTTCGAGGACAGGCACAGGGCGTAGCGCCCAACAGGCGGGCAGGACCATGGCGGTTGGCATTTTCGATTCCGGGCTGGGCGGGCTGACCGTGCTGAACGCGGTGCGCGCGCGCTTGCCTGAGCTGCCGCTGGTTTATTATGGCGACAACGCCCACGCGCCCTACGGGGTGCGCGATGCGCAGGATGTGTATGAGCTGACCAGCGCGGCGGTGCATGCGCTGTGGGACCAGGGGTGCGATTTGGTGGTGCTGGCGTGCAATACCGCAAGCGCGGCTGCCCTGCGCCGGATGCAGGAGGCGGGCGTGCCGCCGGGCAAGCGGGTTCTGGGCGTGTTCGTGCCCCTGATCGAGGCGCTGACGGAGCGGCAATGGGGCGACAACAGCCCGCCGCGCGAGGTGGCGGTGAAGCATGTCGCGCTGTTTGCCACGCCCGCCACGGTGGCCAGCCGCGCGTTTCAGCGCGAGTTGGCGTTTCGCGCCATCGGTGTCGATGTCGAGGCGCAGGCCTGCGGCGGGGTGGTGGACGCCATCGAGGAGGGCGACATGATCCTGGCCGAGGCATTGGTGCGCAGCCATGTGGATGCGCTGCGCCGCAAGATGCCGCAGCCGCAGGCGGCGGTGCTGGGCTGCACGCATTACCCGCTGGTGCAGGAGGTGTTCCAGGACGCGCTTGGCCCCGATGTGCAGGTGTTCAGCCAGGCCGACCTGGTGGCTGAAAGCCTGGCCGACTACCTGGAACGGCACCCCGGCATGACGGGGACGGGCGGCGACAGCCGGTTCCTGACCACGGGAGACACGCGCCGTGTGTCGGACCGCGCGACACAGTTCCTGCGACGACGCATCACCTTTGAAACGGCGGCTTGATCGGGGATCGGGCGGCCGCCTATCCCTTGTGACAGAAGATATGAAATACCGCCCGGCGCCATTGGCAGGGGCGGAAAGGAAGACGAGACATGACGCATAAAATCGCCATTCTGGGCGCTTCGGGCTATACCGGGGCCGAGCTGATCCGGCTGATCGCCACCCATGGGGGGATGGAGATCGCCGCGTTGGGGGCCAATTCGAAGGCGGGCCAATCCATGGCCGCCGTGTTCCCGCATCTGCGCCATCTGGACCTGCCGATGCTGAGCAAGATCGACGAGATCGATTTCAGCGGCATCGACCTGTGTTTTTGCGCGCTGCCGCACAAGACCAGCCAGGAGGTGATCAGCGCGCTGCCGTCGCATTTGCGCATCGTGGACCTGAGCGCCGATTTCCGGCTGCGCGATCCGGCAGAGTACGAGAAGTGGTACGGCAACCCGCACGCGGCGGTGGAATTGCAGAAGGAGGCGGTTTACGGGCTGACCGAGTTTTACCGCGATGAGATCGCCGCTGCGCGGCTGGTGGCGGGGACCGGGTGCAACGCGGCAACCGGGCAATACGCGCTGCGGCCGCTGATCGCGGCGGATGTGATCGACCTGGATCATATCGTGCTGGATCTGAAATGCGCGGTGTCGGGCGCGGGGCGGAGCCTGCGCGAGAACCTGCTGCATGCGGAACTGAGCGAGGGGTATCACGCCTATGCCGTGGGCAGCGTGCACCGGCACATGGGCGAATTCGACCAGGAATTCTCGGCACTTGCGGGGCGGCCGGTGGCGGTGCAGTTCACGCCGCACCTGATCCCGGCCAACCGCGGCATATTGGCGACCAGCTATGTGCATGGTGACGCGGCGCAAATCCATCAGGTTCTGGCGGATGCCTACGCGGACGAGCCGTTCTTGCAGGTTTTGCCCTATGGCGAACAGCCCAGCACGCGGCATGTGCGGGGCAGCAATTTCTGCCATATCGGGGTGAGCGCGGACCGCACGCCGGGGCGGGCAATTGTCATCGCGGCGCTGGATAACCTGACAAAAGGTAGCAGCGGGCAGGCCTTGCAGAACGCCAACCTGATGTTAAATCTTGATGAGACGACGGGGCTGATGCTGGCGCCGTGTTTCCCCTGAAAACAGGAGCGATCCGATGCGGGGCCTGAAGAAGAAACGGCGAATCCAGATTATCGTGCTGGCGGTGGTGGCGTTGATCGTCTCGACCGGGCTGATCGGTTACGCGATGCGCGACGGAATCAACTTCTTTCGCGCGCCCAGCCAGGTTGTGGCCGAGCCGCCCGGCCCGACGGAGGTGTTCCGCATCGGCGGGTTGGTCGAGGAGGGCAGCCTGAAGCGCGGCGAGAGCGAGGTGATCTCGTTCACGGTGACCGATGGGGGCGCGTCGGTTCCGGTGGTGTTCAAGGGCGTTCTGCCGGATCTTTTTGCCGAGAACCAGGGCATGATCGGCACGGGGCGTTACATTAACGGCACCTTTGAAGCCTCGGAAATCCTTGCCAAACACGACGAGTCCTACATGCCGAAAGAGGTCGTGGACGCGCTCAAGGAACAGGGCGTTTACGAGGCCCCGCCCGAGGGCTGACCCCGTGCGCCGCGCGCGCCAGTATCGCCGCGTTAACCTGCGCGCCGCAGCCTGATCCGCGATGATTGCGGGAAAGGGTGCGACGTGCGGGATATTCATGACATTG
>CAZOKA010000267.1:0-3761 GCA_964580265.1 uncultured Rhodobacterales bacterium
CTTGAGGCGCATGTCAGGCGTGGCGGCCACGTGCTGGGCTTATGCGGCGGTTACCAGATGCTTGGCCACGAGATAGCGGACCCAGATGGCGTAGAAGGCACGAAACGGCATGTGGCCGCATTGGGTCTGCTGAACGTCTCGACCGTCATGCAACCGCAAAAACACCTGTCACAGACCCGCGCAACATACATGCCCACAGGCACCACCGTGAATGGATACGAGATCCACCTTGGCCAGACCGATGGCCCTGATTGCAGACGCGCATGGCTTGATATCGACGGCACGCCGCACGGCGCGGCGTCGGTTAACGGGCGTGTGCGAGGGTGTTATTTGCACGGGTTGTTTACGTCAGATGCGCTGCGAAAGGCATACCTGTCGGACCTCGGAGGCACCGCCACCGTCGCCTATGAAACGGAACTGGATGAAGTACTGGACGAGCTTGCCGCTCATATCGAAAAGCACATGGATATCAACAAATTAATTGAAATCTCTGGCGAGGTTTAAGGGCCTGCCGACTACTCCAGATCGTGACTGGCCAAGGCCCGGTGGATTTCCCTCCGAACCAGCTTGCGCACGTTGCGCGTGATCCGCTCTCCCAAGCTCCCCTGCAATTCCTGGCGCACGATATCGGCGATCACCTCGCGCAGCGCTTCCTCGTCCAGAATCGCATCGTCACCACCAAACAGCTCGCTTATCTCTGCGCTTGCCGTGCCCTGTTCAGCACCGAGATCGTTTCTGCGGTGCGCGTCCGGCTCTCCATCCTCTGGCGGCAAATCTTCCGTGCGCTCGCGCTGCACTTCGGCGAAGTCCACCGCCTCGTCCGCCAAGGGGAAACCCTCTGCGGCGGCCAGCTCGTCATCTGAATGGTCGTCGGCATATTGCGCGGTCTGCGCGTCCCCTTCCGCCGCACGCTCTTCAGGATCGTCGCCATCTTCAAAATGGTCTTCCCATGGCAGCGCCTCGACAGGGCCGCCTGCGTAATCATCATCCGAGGGGCCGTCAGGCTCCCACTGGTCCGCCCGCGTTGCCACCGAGTCCTCGAGCGCGGCAATACGTGCGCGCAACCCATCTTGATCTACTTCGTTCGCCGCATCTTCAGCGTCGGACGCCGGGTATTCCATATCGGTGGTATCTTTGACGGCCTCTGCTTCGTCGCTCTCCCGCCCCTCGGTGGAAGAGCCATCATCCGCGCCCGGCTCCTCATCTTCATCGGTATCGTCGGGGGCGTTGACCCGCAACGATGGCGTCAGAACAAGGCGGTTGTCCTCGCTCTTCTCGCCTGCCTCGTCGGATCTGTCTTCATCCGAAACCAAACGTCGGATAGACGACAGAATATCTTCGATTTCCACGTTCGTTACGGG
The DNA here is from genome assembly GCA_964580265.1 of uncultured Rhodobacterales bacterium. GTDB lineage: Bacteria > Pseudomonadota > Alphaproteobacteria > Rhodobacterales > Rhodobacteraceae > Sediminimonas. Next base: position 1,362 of record CAZOKA010000267.1, read on the forward strand.
ATCGGACATGCTGCAACACCACTCTAACCTGAAGGCAGTTTAGCCGCCGCCCTGAAATCACACAACTGATCGCAAGACTTTTACTGTTTTCCCAGTGCGCGCAAGACACGGTCAAGCTTTTGGCCTTGCTTACTCGTCCGGGTCGGCGCCGTCTTGACCATGTTGTAATAGGCGGCAGGGTCGTATTGCTTGACGTTCAGCTTGAGGTTTTCCGCGGTCAACAGCCCCATGGATGCCAGCAGGCTGTAGGATGCTACTGTTTCGTTGGACGATGCGGTAATCAGGCTCGCCTTTGCATCCAGCAATTCCTGTTCGGCGTTGAGAACATCCAGAGTGGTTCGCGCCCCTAGGGTCGCCTCTTCCCTGACACCGCGAAACGCAACCTCGGCCGCGCGTATCTGTCGCTGGCTGGCATCGCGTGCTGCGCGGGCCACTTGAACCTGCGCATAAGCGTTTCCGACGTTCTGAGCAATGTTTGCACGCACCTCGTGCAGATTGGAGCGCTCCGCGTCCCGGCGGGCGATTGCCTGACGCTGCAGTGCGCTGATCCGCCCTCCTTGGTAGATAGGGCCGGACATTTCGACTCCGACGCTTGCGGATTCAGAAAAGTTGTTGTTGCCAAGGGTATCCTGCAAGCCGATGCGAGATGTCAGGCTGATTTTCGGTGCCTCCTGCGCCTTGGCGATCCGGGCATTGATGTCCGCAGCCGCGACCGCATGCTTGACCCGTAGCATTTCAGGATGGTTGCGCATCGCTATGGCCTTGGCATCCTGCAAGGATCGGGCACTGTTCGGGGTGGTGGTCGGCGGCGCAAGGCTGTTGGGTCTGTGCCCCACTGCAAATGCATAGAATTCGCGTGCCACCGCAAGATCACCTTCAGCCTGCACCAGTGCGCTACGGCTTGCAGCAAGGCGTGCCTCGGATTGGGCCACGTCGGTGCGTGTGACCTCGCCCACCTCGAAACGGTCCTTGGCAGCGCGCAGTTCCTCGGTCAGAACGCGGAGGTTATTGCGGCGCAGGGCAACGATCTCGGTCGCGCTTCGCACATCCATATATGCCTGAACCACCTGCAGGAATATGTTCTGTTCGACCCCGAGCAGCGCCTGGCGCGTCGCCAACACAGCCTCCTTGGCGGCATCTACCGCCATCCGGCTGCGGCCCGCGTCATAAAGAACCAGATCCAACGCCAGACCGACCGACGCGGTAGTTGCACTGTTCGACACGATTGACCCGCCGGGCGTCGTGCTACTACGGAATCGCTGCGCGGTCCGCGTTGCGTTCGCGGTCCAGTTGATGATTGGCCGCAAACCGGATATCGCCACGGCGACATCCTCATCCGCTGCCCTCAGAAGGGCGCGATTTTGCCGTAGCAACCCGCGATGATCGTATGCCGCGGCCATTGCATCGGCAAGCGTCTCTGCGGTTGCGGCTGCGGGAATGCCTATCGCCATGACCAACGCGGTCATACCGATACGAACCGAATACCGAATACTGTCGATCACCATTACCTGCCTAGCCTCATTGTCTACCCGTTCCTCTGCACGATACATCGTTACAGAGCAAAGGCCACCTTTCGCTCGAAACCCGCCAAAACAGGCGCGGTCGCATTGAATTCATCCCACCAATCAACATGGCCGCCGATCTTGTGGCCGACCCGAACCACGCCGAGTGCCCCGCTCATGAACAAGCAGGCAATACGCCCACCATCCTTGAGTTGCTCCATAATCGCGGCAGGCAGCTCTTCAACGCCGCCTTCGATCATGATTGCATCATAGGGTCCATGCTGCGCGGCGCCTTCGGCCAGCTCGCCCTGCTGAACGACCACATTGTCGATATCGAGGTTGCCAAGGGCCGCCTGCGCCTCTTGCGCCATCTCCGGATCCGACTCGAGCGCGACAACGGCTTGCGCGATACGGGCGATCACGGCCGAAGAGTAGCCAAAGGCACTGCCAATATCGAGAACAAGCTCATCGCTCTGCACATCCAGAGCATCAAGCATCTTGGCAAGCGTACGCGGCTCCAGCACCACGCGCGCCGCAGCCAGTTCCAGGTTTTCACCCACATATGCCGCCTCGCGTAACGCATCCGGCACGAACTCTTCCCGCGGGACGGACAACATCGCGTCGATAATCGGAAACTTGGTCACATCCGCCGGGCGGACCTGTGTATCGACCATGGTTGTGCGGCGCGCGGCGAAGTCTGTCATTCGTTGAACTCGATTTTGAAACTCTGGTCATGATCGTTTTGGCATATTCACAAACCAGCAGCAACGGTCTTGCGCGCAAATGACCCATCTTGGCCTTGCAGGAAGCTACCATATCCGCTAATTCGCGCTCACCACCAGTCGGCGAGTTGGCGGAGTGGTTACGCAGCGGATTGCAAATCCGTGTACACCGGTTC
>CAZOKA010000268.1:0-3716 GCA_964580265.1 uncultured Rhodobacterales bacterium
TGAAGCAAACCAGTATTCACGGGCTGTTAACGTTAATGCGTTTGACTTGGAGGCGCGGTACAGGCTGGAGAGCCGATGACCGCGCAAGGTGAAGCCCTGCTCCGGCGTCTGATGCCATTCGGCCTGTGCGTCGGGCAGGGTGGACCTGGCCTGCTTCATCTTGCCAAAAATACTCCGGGGGTTTGGGGGTGGAACCCCCAATTTCCCGGCATCCGTTCCCCGCACTCAGCGGTCCGGATCAGACCAGCGCGCAGGCGGGATCTGGCGCCGTCGCAACCTCAGCGCAAGTCCGATCGCCACGCCCACGCCAATCGCCACGGTCAAATCTGCAACAACCGTCAGCACCAGCGTTAACACCAGCAACACCCTGTCCGATACCCGCGCCGAGACATAGCTGCGCCACTTGTGTGGCTCGCTCATGTTCCACGCGGTCAGCAACAGCAGCCCCGACAGCGCCGGCATGGCCAGGTAACCCGCCAGCGGCGCCGCTGCCACCATGATCGCAAGTATTGTCAGCGCATGGACCAATCCCGCCACCGGCGTTCTGCCGCCAGCCTGCACATTTGTCGCCGTGCGGGCAATCGCGCCGGTCGCGGGCAGGCCGCCCACAAGGGCCGAACCGATATTCGCGGTACCCTGCGCGATCACCTCGGCATTGGCGCGGGTGCGCCCGCCCACCATGCGATCGGCGACCATCGCCGACAACAGCGATTCCACCGCCGCCAGGAACGCGATGATGCAGGCGGACGGCAACAGCTCGATCACCCGCGCCGCCGATATCTGCGGCAGCTCCGGCATCGGCAGGGTCCGTGGCAACGCTCCGAACCGCGACTGGATCGTTTCCACCGGCAACGCCAGCACGAGCACCGCCAACGATCCCAGCCCGACCGCCACCACAAGCCCCGGAAACCGGGGCGCGATGCGGCGCAGGACCACGATCATCACCAGCGTCGCCAGCCCGACCGCCACCGCGGCAGGGCTCACCGTGTCGCGCGCACTCCACAGGGCGGGCAGCTTTTCAAGGAAATCGGCAGGCACTTCGGCCATCGTCAACCCCGCAAAGGCGGGTATCTGGCTGGTGGCGATGATCACCGCGATCCCGATCGTGAATCCGCTGATCACGGCCTCGGGCACATAGCGGATCAGGTTGCCCACCCGCAGCAGCCCGCCAACGATCAGGATGCCCCCGGCCATGAACGTCGCCAACACCAGGCCGTCATACCCGTGGTCGGCAATCACCCCGTAAACCACGACGATGAACGCCCCGGTCGGCCCGCCGATCTGCACCCGGCTCCCCCCCAACAGCGATATCAGGAACCCCGCGACGATCGCCGTGACCAGCCCCTTTTCCGGCGGCGCACCCGATGCGATCGCGATGGCAAGGCTCAGCGGCAGCGCGACCATAGCAACCGATACGCCAGCCAGAAGATCAGCCATGAACAAGGCGCGTGAATACGACTGCATCGTCGTCAGTATCTTGGGACGCATGGTGTAGTCCTGCTTTCGGGATGCCTACGCGTTAACGCCGCCGCACGAAATGTTCAAGCAGCCCCGGCATGGCCCCGGCGCATTTACTGGCGCGCCGCGCGCTCCTGCAAGTCGCGGGCATAGTCGGCAACGCGTTCCCGAAACCGCTTGTTCAGCTTGCTCCGCGCCATCTTGAGCGACTGGACCAGCAACCGCGCCGATAACGTCGTTGGCTTCAGAACGGCCACAACGCTCAGCCGCGTCTGCTGCCGCGACAGCGCCACAAGCTCTATCTTCATTTCGCTTTCGACGCCCTGCAACTGTGATTGCATGACGATCTCGTTGGGCGGATCATACGCGGGTACGGTTATATCCACTTCGCGTTCCTTGCCGCGCATGTTGAACTTGGCGTGCCACGATGTCCCTACCCCCGGCTTGCGCAGGGCATCGGTGCGCTGCACCTCGACGCCGCGACGCATTGCCGCACGTTCGATCATCTCGAAATCGGCAAGCGTCTCAAAGACCTTGTCTATAGGGGCGTAAACGTCTTCCCTGGTCGAAAACTTCATGTCATTGCCTGTATTTCTGCACCCGGCTCGCGGGCGCAGTCTCACCTCAATCCAATTGGTCCGCAAGCCAATTGCGCAGAATAAATTGTGCAATTGCTCCCTTTCGTGCCGGTGTCAGAACCGGGTGCCGCCCGGCGAAGGCCTCCATCATCTCTTCGCGCGTGACCCACATCGCATCGTCCAACTCGACCGGGTCGATGCACAGTTCGGTCTGCCGCGCCTCGCCCCGGCACCCGATCATCAGGGACGACGGAAACGGCCAGGGCTGGCTGGCCAGGTACGCGACACGGCCAACCTCGACGCCCGCCTCCTCCATCACCTCGCGGCGCACCGCCGCCTCGATGGTCTCGCCCGGCTCGACGAACCCCGCCAACAGCGAATACATCCCCTCTGGCCACCCGTGCGAGCGCCCCACCAGCACCGAGTTTCCATGCGTGATCAACATGATGACAACCGGATCGGTGCGCGGGAAATGATGCGCCCCGCACGATGGGCACACCCGCTGCCAGCCCGCCTGATCGGGCACGCTTTGGGCCGCGCAGATGGCGCAATACCGATGCGTCCGGTGCCAGCCGAACACCGCGCGCGCGGTGGCTGCCAGTTCCGCATCGCGCGGCTCCAGAACCGACATGACGCTGCGCAGTTCGGTAAACCGCTGATCCGGCGACAGGCCGGGATGCGCCTGCCGCGTGCTGTCCAGAAACCCGTTTCCCGGCGCCTCCTGCCCGGCAGGCGGCTGCCAGCTTGAGATATCCTGCGCGAAAACCGGCGCGTCCCCTTCCAGGCCCAAAAGCACCGGCGCGCCCTCTGCCTCGGCCAGAACCGGGTGATCCATCGGCAGGCGCACCAGCGTCTGCTCGGCCCCGTCCCCCCGCATCAGCGGCTTGCCCCGCCAAAGCAGGATCACGCGCGCCGCGCGATCCTGCGCGGCCCGCGCCAACGCATCCGCGTCGCCGCGCAGCTCTGCCGCGCGGTTCAGGGCCGATCCGCCGAATGTCACCGTTTCCGCCAATCGCATCGCACTGCCTCCTGCACCGCCTGATGCGGCGCCTGCGTTTTCCTTTTCGTATGACACAAATCATTGTGGCACCAGCCAAGAGCGGCTACCACCGGCTTCCGCGCATCTCGCGCGATATTTCCGTTTCCAGTGCCCGCCATGTTCCCCGACCCGACACCGGAAACCCACCGACCGTGACCAGACAAGCAACACCCGCCGCATCCAGGCCCACGGATATGCTTCACCTGCGTCTTGTGCAGACCACCGATCTGCACATGCGCCTCCTGTCCTACGACTATTTCGCCGATCGACCCGCGCCGCAGGGTGGCCTGGCGCGACTGGCCCCGCTGATCGCCGAGGCCCGCGCCGAGGCCGCGAATTGCCTGCTCCTCGACAATGGCGACTTCCTGCAAGGCACCCCGATGGGCGATCTGTTCGCCGATCCCACCCTGATCGACCAGGCCGGCATCCACCCCATGATCGCGGCGATGAACGCGCTAGGCTTTGACGCCGCGACGCTTGGCAATCACGAGTTCAACTACGGCCTGCCGACGCTTGACCGGGCGCTGCGCGATGCAGCGTTTCCCGTGGTTGCGGGCAACATCACCCGGCCCGGCGGCCCGGCCTTGCCGCCCTGGACGATCCTGCCGCTTGCCGCGACCGATACCGCCGGCCGCCCCCAT
>CAZOKA010000269.1:0-3707 GCA_964580265.1 uncultured Rhodobacterales bacterium
GGTCGGGCACCGCGCGGCTCTTCAGCCAATAGCCCAACGTCCGCTCCAGGCCATTCATGCACCCCTGCGTGGCAGGCCAGATCACCAATGGGTCACTTGTTCCGCGTCGGGTGCATTAGGGTCGAATGGAATTTCTTCGCCTCAAAAACAGTTGTATCTGAATTTTTGATACCATATGATCTGCTATTCGTATTCGCAAGACTGCGAGCAAGACTGCAAGGATGCGCGCATCATGAACTTCCGTCATCTCAAATACTTCGTGGCCACCGCGGAATCAGGGCAGGTCAGCCGTGCCGCGACCGCGCTTTCGATCTCGCAATCGGCGATCACCACGGCGATCCGCGACCTCGAAGCGGAGTTGGGCGCCGACTTGTTCCATAGATCGGCTCACGGGATGGAAATGACCGATGCCGGGCGCGAGTTCCTGGCCTCGGCGCAGGATATTCTTGCCAAGCTGGAAAAGGCCAAGAACCTGACCCATCGGCGTTCCACGATAGAGGGCGTCATCTCGATCGCGGCGACCTACACGGTGATCGGCTATTTCCTGCCCTATCACCTTGACCGCCTTGGACACCTCTATCCGGGCATCGACATCCGCATCAGCGAGCTGAACCGCGAGAGTATCGAAGAGGGGCTATTGTCCAACCGTTTCGACATGGCAGTGGTCCTGACCTCGAACCTCACCAACCCGGAAATCGAGACCGAAACGCTTCTGCGCTCCACGCGGCGGCTCTGGGTGCCATCGAACCACCCGTTCCACCGTGCCGGCAAGGCCAGTTTCGCCGACATCGCCAAGGAGGATTACATCATGCTTACCGTGGACGAAGCCGCGCACACCACCATGAAATACTGGGCGGCAAGCAGCTACCAACCCAAGGTCAAACTGCGCACCGCCTCGGTCGAGGCCGTGCGCTCGATGGTGGCCAATGGCAAGGGTGTGACAATCCTGTCGGACATGGTCTATCGCCCCTGGTCGCTTGAGGGCAAGCGCATCGGCACCGCCACCACCACGCACGAGATACCGTCGATGGATGTAGGGCTGGCATGGCGGCGCGGCACCCCGATCACAGGGCCACTGGCGCTGGTGCATGACTATTTCCAGGACTCCTTCGTCGGCCCGCAAAGCTGGCTTAGCAGCCCCCGGCCCTGATCCCGGTCAAGCGAGGCGTCATTCCATCGACGAGCCGCGCTTTCGCGCCAAGGGCGATTTCGGCGCGCATTCCGAAGGCCGCAAGCGACCGCCAGGCGGTCCGGACGGAGCTTCGGACAGCAAGGGTCAAGTAGGGCAAATGCCGATAATCAGCACCCCGGCGCCTCCTGATGCTTCAGTCCCGGTAGGGTTTATCGAGCGGTTTCGCAATGCGGAGCCATCACTCCTGCGCGGTGCAGATCGGTCGCCCATCGATGGTTCTGAGCGGCAGTAATGTCGTCTCCACCGGCCCCTCATGACGATACCAGTAGCACCCGTCCTCAGGCAGGACGCGCGCGGTGGACAGATCCTGATAAGGCGCTGCCAGTGCGACCACCTGCTCGGGGATCACCCCTGGCTGCCCGGTCACGCCTCCACCGCTCTCGCCCACCGCGGTGCACCCGCCGAGAAGGGCGAGCATGCCGAAAATGATGACGGATTTCCTTTTCAAATCATATCCTCCAGCACATTCTTGGAGCCTGGCCCAATCGGGTTTCTGCCTCGAAAGGTCAACTGCGGGGCGACACATGGTCTTCGGGCGGGTGAAGGTGGGCCGTCACGCCGGTCTCGACCTGCGGGTAGAGCGAATTGATATGAGCCATGACCATCCGCACGCAGCCCGAGCTTGCCCGTCCGCCGATTGACCGCGGATATGGTGAGCCGTGAATTCGCAGATAAGTGTCACGGTCACCAACGTAGAGATAGAGCGCGCGCGAGCCCAGCGGGTTATCAGGGCCGGGCTCCATCCCGTCTTCAACGCCGGCATAGAGTTCCGGATCGCGTTCGATCATCGATTGCGTCGGCGTCCAGTGCGGCCAGCGGACCTTGCGGTGGATCGTGTAGGTGCCGGGTTCATAGAGATTGCCACGCGCGATGGCCACGCCATAGCGCATCGCGGTTCCGTCGTTGCCGATGTGATAGAGATACCGCGCGATTGCATCCACATGGATGTCGCCCGGTACAAGCCCCGCCCGCGCCTCAACGCGTCTTGGAAGGAAGCGCGCGTGCAAGCCCCAGGGATTGGAGGTTTCCAGGTTGAAAAGAGGCGGCGTCACCTGTGCGTCCCACGCCGCTTTCTGCGCCTCGCTCGGCCAGGTGTCGGCAAGAAGCGGCCCGGAAACGGGCGGCGAGAACAGCGCGGCGGTTGAAAGGATGAAATGGCGCCGGGTCAGGCCATTCTTCGCCTGCCGTGTCATTGCTCCGCCCTCCTCGCATCGCTGACGAGCGTCTGCAACTGCTCGACATCCACGACACCGGGCACGAGGGCATCCCCGATGACGAAGGACGGTGTGCCATTCAGGCCGAGGGCCTGTGTGAGGCGCATCGAAGTCTGGATGTGCTCTTCCACTTCCGGCGCTTCCATGTCGCGGCGCAGTTGCGCCACGTCCAGGCCAACCTCTTCGGCAACCCGCAGGACTGCCCCCTCTTCGGCACGGCCGTTCATGCCCATCATTGCCCAATGAAACTCATCGTACAGGCCCTGTTCACGCGCGGCCAGTGCGGCACGGGCGGCAAAAACCGACCCTTCGCCGAGGATCGGCCATTCGCGGTAGACGAGCCGGACGTTCGGATCGGCCGCCAGCAACGCTTCGACTTCGGGTTTGACGCGCCGGCAATAGGGGCAGTTGTAGTCAAAGAATTCCACCACGGTGACGTCGCCCTCGGGGTTGCCCAGAACCGGCGCGTTGGGGTCACGCTCCAGCGCATCGCGTTCACGGATGAGCACCTCGGCCTGCGACGCCGCCTGCGCTTCAGCGTCGCGGGATTGCAGGATCGCGACGGCCTCCATCACGATCTGGGGATTTTCGCGGATGGTTTCCAGTACCAGCTCACGCACCCTGTCTTCGGACAGATCCTGCGCCGACGCCTGCAACGGAAGCAGCAGCGCGAACGCCGTCACGATCATTGGAATGATCTTTTTCATGTCAGTTTCCTCCGTTTGCCAGATCGGCTGCTGTGCGTTCGGCCTGCACCGTGCGGGCGCGGCCTGGCCATGTCGACTGGATGTAGCCGAGGATGTTCCAGATCTCTTGATCCGTCAGCGCATCGCCGAAGGCGGGCATGAGTATCCATCCCTTCATGTCACGCGCATCCATGTCATCATGCCGCTTTCGGCGTGGCTGAGCATGTGGCAGTGAAACAGCCAGTCGCCGGGGTTGTCCGCGACGAAAGCGATTTCGCGCGTTTCGCGCGCCGCGACCATCAGCGTGTCGCGCATGGAACCCGCCGGCCTGTCGTCGCGGACCTCGCGGAAATGCATCCCGTGCAAGTGCATGGCATGCGGAAACACGGTGTCGGTGACGATGGCCAGGCGTACAGGCTCGCCAAGGGAAAGATCGGCCAGCGGCTCTTGCGTCATCTCGGCCATCTCGTTGAACGCCCAGAACCGCCCTCGTGCCGCGAGTTCCCGGAAACCGAGACGTTCTCCGCCCAGAAAGGCGCTGTCCATCCGGCCCATGGCGCCACCGGACATCACCAGGCGCAGTGGCCTGGCATCGGCCAGCGACTGGATGTCGCC
>CAZOKA010000270.1:0-3681 GCA_964580265.1 uncultured Rhodobacterales bacterium
CGATCACGCCCACGATGCCGCCCGGCGGCAGAGAGAAGCTCAGATCCTCGATCAGCAGCTTGTCGCCCATGGCCTTTTTCAGGCCGTTCACTTCGATCACCTTGTTGCCAAGGCGCGGGCCGTTGGGAATGATGATCTGCGCGCGGCTGAGTTTCTCGCGCTCGGACTGGTTGGCCATCTCGTTGTAGCTGTTGATACGGGCCTTTGACTTGGCCTGCCGGGCCTTGGGGCTGGCGCGCATCCATTCCAACTCGCGTTGCAGGGTCTTCTGCTTGGACTTGTCCTCGCGCGCTTCCTGCTCCAGCCGCTTGGCCTTCTGCTCCAGCCAACTGGAATAATTACCCTCGTAGGGGATACCGCGACCGCGGTCCAGCTCAAGTATCCAGCCGGTGATGTCGTCCAGGAAATAACGGTCATGCGTGACGATCAGGATCGTGCCCTTGTAGTCGATCAGGTGCTGTTGCAGCCAAGCGATGGTTTCCGCATCCAGATGGTTCGTCGGCTCGTCCAGCAGCAGCATGTCGGGCGCTTCGAGCAGCAGCTTGCACAGCGCGACACGGCGCTTTTCCCCGCCCGACAGGCTGGTGACGTCGGCATCGTCCGGCGGACAACGCAGCGCCTCGAGCGCGACGTCGATCTGGCTGTCCAGATCCCACAGGTTGTTGCTGTCTATTTCGTCCTGAAGCTCGGCCATCTCGTCGGCGGTTTCGTCGGAATAGTTCATGGCCAGTTCGTTGAACCGGGTCAGCTTGGCCTGCTTTTCCGCCACGCCCAGCATCACGTTCTCGCGCACGTTGAGCGCCGGGTCCAGTTCAGGCTCTTGCGGCAGGTATCCCACGCGCGCGCCCTTGGCCGCCCATGCCTCGCCCGAAAAATCCTTGTCCTGGCCGGCCATGATGCGCAGCAGCGTGGATTTACCCGAGCCGTTGACACCGACCACGCCGATTTTTACTCCGGGCAGGAAGTTGAGGTGAATATCCTCGAAGCACTTCTTGCCGCCGGGATATGTCTTGGAGACACCGGACATGTGATAAACGTATTGATAGGACGCCATTCGTGTTGCTCCTTGGGGCTAGGCCTTCGCGTTGACGGCGTAGATAACCCCCCAGCCGGTCAGGAGCAATGCGCAGTATGATTGACATTGGCGCCCGGCCACCGGACAACTCGCAAGATTGTCGGGAGGGGCCAGTGCGCCACGAAATTCCATACGCGCGCGCCGGTCAGAAGATCGGGCTGTTGGGCGGGTCGTTTGATCCGGCCCACGCGGGCCATGCGCATATCACGCGCGAGGCGCTCAAGCTGTTTGGTCTTGATCGTGTCTGGTGGCTGGTTAGTCCGGGAAATCCGCTCAAGACCGAGGGGCCCGCGCCGATGGCGCAGCGGATGGATCGGGCGCGGCAGGTGATGACGCATCCACGCGTCTGCGTGACGGATATCGAGCGACGCCTCGGCACACGCCACACCGCCCAGACGGTTGCCGCCTTGCAACGAAACTATCCAGGGGCGCGGTTTATCTGGCTGATGGGGGCCGACAACCTTGCGCAATTCGATCAGTGGCAGGAATGGCATGACATCATGGCGCGGGTGCCGGTCGGGGTGCTGGCAAGGCCGGGACAGCAGATTTCTGCGCGGGCATCGCGGGCGGCGCGGATTTATCGCGCGGCGCGGTTGGGTGCTCGGGCAAGTCATTTGCTGGCACGGGCCGAAACGCCGGCATGGTGTTTCGTCAACGTGCCGATGGTTGACCTTTCGTCAACTGTGATTCGGCTCCGTGGGGATTGGACAAGATCGTGATGGTTCCAGGCGGCATCAGACTTGCGCGCTTTGGCAGGTATGCAGTAGTTTTCGGTAATGTTTAACGGTATTTCGCGTCGTTTTTTTCTTGGGGGGTTGGGCAGTTTCGTGTCGGGTGCGGCATGGGCTGCGGGGGTCGGTGTTTCCCTCAGGCCGCAGTTGCGCCCCGATCGGATCGGCATCGGCACCCCGATCACTGCTGAGGCATTGGTATCCGAAGCACTGCCGGGTGGAACGGTGTCCTTTGCCGTTGCCGACGCCAAGACCGGTGAGATGCTGGAAAACCGGCTGGAGGGCGTGGGTTTGCCCCCGGCGAGTGTGACCAAAACCATTACAGCCTTGTATGCGCTTGAGAATCTTGGTGCGGATTACCGATTTTCCACACGACTGATCGCGGAAGGCACGATCAGAAATGGCGTGCTGGAGGGCGACCTGGTGCTGGCGGGGGGCGGTGATCCGACGCTGGACACCAAGGCCCTGGCGGACTTGGCGGCGGCGTTGAAGGCGGCGGGCCTGCGCGAGGTGCGGGGGCGGTTCCGGGTCTGGGCGGGGGAGTTGCCCTATGCCCGGCAGATCGATCCGGGACAGCCGGCGCATGTCGGCTACAACCCGGCGGTTTGCGGATTAGCTTTGAATTTCAACCGTGTACGTTTCGAGTGGAAGCGCACCGGCGGGAAATACGGTGTCAGCATGGACGCCCGCGCCGGGCAGTATCGCCCCGAGGTGCAGGTCGCGCAGATGGCCGTGGTGGATCGGGGGACGCCCGTCTACACCTATAGTGACAAGGGCGGTGTCGATCACTGGACGGTGGCGCGTGGTGCCTTGGGGAACGGCGGCGCGCGGTGGTTGCCGGTGCGGCGACCGGAGTTGTACGCGGCCGATGTGTTCCGCACGCTGGCGCGCTCGCACGGCATCGAATTGCCGCGCGAAACGCTGGCCGACAGCCCCCCGCAGGGCCGTGAAATTGCCCAATATCGCAGTGAAACACTGCTGCGAATACTGCATGGAATGTTGAAGTATTCCAATAACTTGATCGCTGAAATGGTTGGCATGAGCGCCAGTCGCGCACGCGCCGGACAGCCGGTTGGATTGCGGGCTTCGGCGGGGGTGATGAGCCGGTGGGCGGAGGTGGAATTGGGGATGCGGGACGTGGCGCTGGTGGATCACTCGGGGCTGGGAGAGGATTCGCGGCTCTTGGCCGGGGACATGGTGCGCGCGCTGGTTCTGAGCCGGGCGAAAAAGGCGCTGCATCCGCTGCTGAAAACCATGCCAATGCGCGACGCCAACAGCGGCAACAGCAATGACATTACCGTGCGGGCCAAGACCGGCACCCTGAATTTCGTAAGCGGGCTGGCAGGTTACATCGAAGGCACGGGGCAACGGGAGTTGGCCTTCGCGGTGTTCACGGCCGACCTGCCCCGCCGTGCCGCGATCCCGCGGGAGCAGCGTGAGCGCCCGCCCGGCGCCCGCCCCTGGAACCGCCGCGCCCGCCGCTTGCAGCGCAAACTGATCGAACGTTGGGATCGCCTTTACTCTGCGTGACGGTGGCATCGAACGGTGGGGTCACGATTGGGATAAATACCAAAACGGAAGGTTCGGCGCTTGAAACGTCGATTCGCGGCGCCGCATGGCCGGTGCACTCGACACCGAATCGCTGTGGGCCGCTTTGCCGGGGTGATTTGCCTTGGCCAGGGTCTGGCAAGGGATGTCAGCCCGGCGGATGCCGGGCGCGAACCGGATCGCAGGCGATCGAGGGGATCATGATGAATGTCGCGCATCATGGATTCGGCGAACTGGTGTTCGCCACCCGGCACAAGTTACCCGGTTCTGGCGAGCATGAATGGCCTTTAGCGAACGTTGAGGTTCGGCCCCAATGCGCGGAGTCAA
>CAZOKA010000271.1:0-3675 GCA_964580265.1 uncultured Rhodobacterales bacterium
CCTTCGGGCGCTATTTCGCGCATTGGGGCCAAGCCCCAACGTCCGCTCATGGCCATTCGCCGGAAGAGGCGCGCGCCACCTCTCTCAGGTGGCCGACACTAGCCCGCCCCGCGCAGCTTGCCCTGGTAATCATGCGCGCGCCAGTCCGCGCGCGCCTGCCATTGCTCCCACGGTTGCCGGCGTGCCAGCTCGGGCGTGATCTCGACCTCGTCAAACCCGGCACGACGCGCCATCGCGTATTGATCGGCGATCACGTGACCGGCGGCGCGCAACCGCCCCGTGAAGCCCATCATGCGCAGACGCCGCGCCATGGTGAACCCGCGCCCGTCCGAGAAGGCCGGGAACGCGATGCGGATCGCCTCGACGCCCTCCAACTGCCCGATCAACGCGCTCACATCGGCATCGGGCCCCAGGTCCAGCGCCGCCGCGCCCGGCGCCTCGGGCGGCTGAAATTCCTCGCGCCGGTCATCGGCGGCAAACCCGGTATCGGTGACGATCACGTTCATCGGCGTCTCCTCCTGATCTTGCGTGCTGTCCTGCGTCACCGGCCCGCGCACCAGCTTGCCGCCCACGAAGTGAATGCCGCATTCTTCCTTTTCCTGCCCGCGCCACCGGCCCGCGCGCGGGTCTTCGCCCTCATTCACGCGGCTGGTGCACGGCGCGCACCCGATCGACGGATACCCCTTCGCCACCAGCGGATGCCGGGGCAGGCGGTTGTTGATGATGTAGTCCTGCACATCCGAGGGCCGCCAATGCGCCAGCGGGTTGACCTTGAGGCGCTTGTCGCCCTCGTTCTCGAAGAAATCCAGGTGCGAGCGCGTCTGCCCCTGGAACCGCTTGCGCCCGGTGATCCACGCATCGAACGGCGCCAGCGCCCGTTCCAACGGCTCGGTCTTGCGCAGCGCGCAGCAGGCGTCGGTGTCGGTCTTGTGCAGCACCCTGTCAGGGTCATGCGCGGCCAATGCCTCGGGCCGGGCCCGGATCGTGCGCACGTCGCTCAGGCCCAGTTGCGCCGCCACCTCGGTCTGGTAGGCCAGCGTTTCGGCAAACAACATCTGCGTGTCGATGAACAGCACCGGCGTCGCCCGGTCCAGCACCGAAATCATGTGCAACAGCACCACCGATTCCGCCCCGAAGGACGACACCAGCGCAATCCGCCCCACCGCCGGATCGCTCAGCGCGCGGCGCAACACGGCAATCGCCGCGTGGTTGCGGTAGCTGTCGTTCAGCGTCTGCGCACGCGCCGCCACCGGCCCCAATATCGTATCATGCTGCATCACGCCGCCTCTGTGCCTGCTCGGGATACAGCGCGTCCTTGAACGGCTGCGCCCCGAGACGCCGGAACACTTGCAAAAACGTCTCGCCCGCATCCTCGCGCAGCTCCAGGTAGGCCATCACCAACCGCTCAACCGCGGGCACGATGTCATCGGCCGAAAATCCCGGCCCGGCACGCTGTCCGATCACCGTTGTTTCGCTGCCGTCACCGCCCAGCGTGACCTGGTAGTTCTCGACGCCGGCCCGGTCCAGGCCCAGAATGCCGATATGGCCCACATGGTGATGCCCGCAGGCATTGATGCAGCCCGATATCTTGATCTTCAGCGGCCCCACCTCGTGTTCCAGCTTCAACTCCTCGAACCGCGTGGCGATCTCCTGCGCGATCGGGATCGACCGCGCCGTCGCGAGCGAGCAATAATCCATCCCCGGGCACGCGATGATATCCGACACCAGCCCCACGTTCGCCGTGGCCAGCCCCGCCTGTTTCAGCGCGGAATGCACCGCCGGCAGGTCGGCCCGGTGCACATGCGGCAAGATCACGTTCTGCTCGTGGCTGATGCGCAATTCGTCATGGCCATACCGCTCGGCCAGGTCGGCCATCACGCGCATCTGCTCCGCCGTGGCATCCCCCGGCGTCGCGCCATGCGGCTTGAGCGAGATCGTCACGATCGCATGGCGCGCATCCGCGTGCGCCGCAAGGTTGGTATCCGCCCACGCCCGGAACACCGGATCGGTATCGCGCGCGGCATGATAGGGCGCAATATCGCGCTGCGACAGATCGGGGCGCGCGAACTGCGCCCTGATATCTGCCAGAAGCTCCTGATCGATGCCGCTGAACTGCGCGCGCCGCTCGGCAAAGGCCTCATCCACAAGCGCGCGGATCGTGTCGATACCATGCTCGTGCACGGCGATCTTGATGCGCGCCTTGTACTTGTTGTCGCGCCGGCCCAGCAGGTTGTAAACGCTCAGGATCGCCTCGACATACGGCAGCAGGTCGCGCTCTGGGATGAACGCGGCCAACTCCTGCGCCACCATCGGCGTGCGGCCCAAACCGCCCCCCACGAACACCCGAAAGCCCAGCGCGCCCGCATCATCCCGGCGCACCTCCAGCCCGATATCGTGCGAGCGGATCACCGCCCGGTCATTCGGCGCGCCGGTCACCCCGATCTTGAACTTGCGCGGCAGGAACTGGAACTCGGGGTGGTCGGTGGACCACTGCCGCAGCAATTCGGCATAGGGGCGCGGGTCGGCCACCTCGTCGGCGCTCGCCCCGGCGAAATGGTCGGCGGTCACGTTGCGCACGGTGTTGCCGCTGGTCTGGATGGCGTGCATCCCCACATCGGCCAGCGCCTCAAGGATATCGGGCACATCGCGCAGCCTGGGCCAGTTGTACTGGATGTTCTGCCGCGTCGTGAAATGGCCATAGCCCTTGTCCCACCGCTCGGCGATATGGGCCAGTTGCCGCATCTGCCCGCTGTTCAGCGTGCCATAAGGGATCGCCACCCGCAGCATGTAGGCATGCAATTGCAGGTACAGCCCGTTCATCAGGCGCAGCGGGCGAAACTCTTCCTCGGTCAGCGACCCGTCAAGCCGCCGCTCCACCTGCGCGCGGAACTGCGCCACGCGGCCGCGCACATAGGCGGTATCGAATTCGCTGTAATCATACATCGACCAACTCCGTCTGCTTGCCATGCGCATAGTTCGACGGCCCGCGCGCGCGGAACGCCTCGCGGAAATGCACCGGCTCGGGTCCGTTCGGCCCCGGCCGCACATCCGCCAGGTAGGCGCCCACCACCTCGCCGGTCTGCCGCTCGGCATCCAGCAGGCGCACCTGCGCGTGCGCCTCGTCCTCTATCAGTTCCGCCTCGTGCAGGGCGCGCGACCAACGGTCATCCGCCGTCAGGTAGATCACATCGCCATCGACCAGCGCGTTCGCGGTCACGACCTTGGGGGTAAACGCCTTTGTCACGATGCCACCTCTTTTGTCTCGGCAATTTCACTACGCGCCGCCACCGCATCGCGCGGGCGCAATCCATAGAATGTCAGGACAGGCCCCGAAAACTCCGTGCCTTCCACCGTATCGGCCAGCTCGGCCAGCCGCGTAGCAAGAACCCGCTGATCGGGGCGCGAGGCGTTCTCGATCAATGTCACGGGCGTATCGGGACCAGCGCCATGCATCATCAACCGCCCCTGGATGAACCGCGCAGACCGCGTGCCCATGTAGATCGCGGCAACTTCGCCTTCGCGCGCCAGCGCCCGCCAGTCGTGTTCGGCAAAACCGGCCATGTCGTGCCCGGTGATCATCCGCACCGACGAATTGCGCGCCCGCTTGGTCATGCTTTGGCCAATCGCCGCCACCCCGGCCGAGGCCGCCGTGATCCCCGGCACGATGCGCCACGC
>CAZOKA010000272.1:0-3668 GCA_964580265.1 uncultured Rhodobacterales bacterium
GGGGGCAGCGCCCCCACCCGCGCGCGGCGCGGCGCGCGGCGCAATCGCTTGTGCATACCCGGTCATTCCGCCGCCTCCCGGCTGCGCGCGAAATCGTCCGGGAAATGCCGCAGCGCCGACATCACCGGGTAGGGCGTCAGCCCGCCCAGTGCACACAGCGACCCGTCGGTCATCGTCTCGCACAGGTCTTCCAGCAGGCCGGGCGCATCCGTGTCGCCCTGGGCGATGCGGTCGATGGTCTCGACGCCGCGCACTGCGCCGATGCGGCAGGGCGTGCACTTGCCGCAGCTCTCCACCGCGCAGAACTCCATCGCGAAGCGCGCCATGTTCAGCATGTCGACGCTGTCGTCGAACACCACGACGCCAGCATGGCCGATCAGCCCGCCCTGCCCGTCGAACTCCTCGTAGGCGAAGGGCGTGTCAAAGGTGCTGCGGGGCATGTAAGCGCCCAGCGGCCCGCCGACCTGAACCGCCTTGACCGGGCGACCCGAGGCCGTGCCACCCGCGACATCGTCGATCAATTCGCCCAGCGGCATACCGAAGGCCGTCTCGAACAGGCCGCCGTATTTCACGTTGCCCGCGATCTGGATCGGCATCGTGCCCTTGGACCGGCCCAGCCCGAAATCGGCGTAATAAGCCGCGCCGCGTTCAAAGATCACCGGCACGGTGGCCAGGCTGATCACGTTGTTGACAACCGTCGGCCGGCCCAGGAACCCCTCGATCGCCGGCAGTGGCGGCTTGGCGCGGACAACGCCGCGCTTGCCTTCCAGCGAATTGAGCAGCGATGTCTCCTCGCCGCAGACATAAGCCCCTGCACCAACACGGATTTCCATGTCGAAGGCCCGCCCGGATCCCAGCACGTCATCGCCCAGCATCCCGGCGGCGCGGGCGGCTTCGACGGCGGCGTTCATCACCTCGATGGCAACGGGATATTCGCTGCGCAGGTAGACGTATCCGCGGGTGGCGCCCACCGCCAGCCCGGCAATCGCCATCCCTTCGATCAGGGTGAAGGGATCGCCCTCCATGATCATGCGGTCGGCGAATGTGCCGCTGTCGCCCTCGTC
The DNA here is from genome assembly GCA_964580265.1 of uncultured Rhodobacterales bacterium. Classification (GTDB taxonomy): domain Bacteria; phylum Pseudomonadota; class Alphaproteobacteria; order Rhodobacterales; family Rhodobacteraceae; genus Sediminimonas. The sequence goes on from CAZOKA010000272.1 coordinate 1,065, forward strand.
AGCGTTGCAGATGATGTATTTCTGCGTGGCCGGGGTATCATGCACGGTTTTCCATTTGATTCCAGTGGGAAAGCCTGCACCACCTCGGCCGCGCAGGCCGCTGTCGGTGACTTCCTGCACGATGTCGGCGGGCGTCATCGCGATGGCACGGCGCAGCCCCGCCAGCCCGCCATGGGCCTCGTAATCGGCGATATCCAGCGGATCGATCACGCCGCAGCGCGCGAATGTCAGGCGGGTCTGACGGGCAAAGAACGGGATCTCCTCGACCGGGCCCAGCGTCTCGGCGGTGCCGTCCAGAAGGGCGGGCACGTCGGCGACGCTCACCGGCCCGTAGGCCAGCCGCTTGCCATCGTCGCGCTCGATCTCGACAAGCGGCTCCAGCCAGATCATTCCGCGAGTGCCGTTTCGTACGATTTGTACGTCTTTTCCGTCGGCGCGTGCCGCATCCCGGATCGCCGCCGCGACCGCGTCGGCGCCAAGCGCCTTCGCCGCGCTGTCGAGGGGAACGTAGATCTTCATGCCCCGGCCTCCTTCAGGATCGTATCAAGCCGCGCCGCATCGACGCGGCCCACCAATTCGCCGTCAACCATCGCCGCCGGTCCGCAGGCGCACAGGCCCAGGCAATAGACCGGCTCGATCGTGATGGCGCCGTCGGCGGTGGTGCCGTGCCACGCCACGCCCAACCGCTCCAGCGCGGCATCGGCGAGCGCCGCGCCGCCCATCGCCTGGCACGCCTCGGCGCGGCAGATCCTGACCACGTGGCGCCCGGCGGGCACCTCGCGGAAGTCGTGGTAGAACGATACCACGCCATGCACTTCGGCGCGCGTGATGTTCAGCGCATCCGCGATCAGCGGGACCGCCGCCTGCGGAATATGGCCGAACGCCTCCTGCAAGCTATGCAGGATCGGCAAGAGCGGCCCCTCCTGTTCCAGGTGGCGGTCAATCAGGGGCTGCATTTCCCCGGCTGTTGGCTGCGGCAGGTCTTGGCGCATATCGCCCCCCAGTCGTTGCTGTCGCGCTTGGGTGGAGCAATCGGCATTTCAAATCAATATCGGTGTTCCGTTGGTTGATAGCCATATCCTATCAAAAAACGGCGCGCGACTCAAACCGTGCCAGTGCCCGCATGGGGTTTCGTCGCCGCCAGCCCGGCCTCGTCCAGCAGCGCCTGCAATACCGGCGTGTGCGGCTCGCGGTACGGGGCGACAAGGCCCACAGAGTGCCCCTCGTTGCTTTGCAGGATCGGGATGATCCGCAACGCCTTGCCCGCGGTCAGGAACCGCGCGATCTCTTGCGGCAGAATCGTCGTCCAACCGCCGTTCTCGACATGCGACACCAGCACCACCGTGGAATTCGATTCCATCCTGGCCTGCGGGGCCACGCCGGCATCCATGAAGTTCTTGTTGATGATCCGCCGGTTCTGCATGTCTGGCGTCAGCAGGCACAGCTTCAGATCGGCCATGTCCTGCCATGTCACCGCGTCGCGCCCTGCCAGCGGATGATCGGGGCCGCACACCAGCGTGTACCGCTCTCGATACAATACCGCGGTGGAGACACGGCCCAACGGCTCGTTATCCAGATAGGAGATACCAGCGTCGATATCGAGGTTTTCCAGCATTGTCAGGATCTCGACCGAGGTGCGCGACAGGATCGTGAAATCCACGTTCGGGTGGCGCAGGTTGAAATCCGACGCCAACCGCGAGGCCCATGTCAGCGCGGTTGGAATCACCGCGATCCGCAAATGCCCGGACAGGCCCTTGCGGGTATAGCGCATCTCTTCGCGCAGCATCCGGGCATCGCCCACGATCTGCCGCGCCCACACCAGCGCGCGCTGCCCTTCGGGCGTCAACCCCCCGAACCTGGAGCCGCGCTGCACCAGCTTGACACCAAGCTGATCCTCAAGCTGCCGCAACCCTGTCGAGAGCGTCGGCTGCGTCACCCCAAGGCTGGCCGCCGCGCGGCCAAAATGCTGTTCCTTGGCCAGCGCCATGAACATTTCAAGCTTGTTGATCATGGATAGACCGATACCATCGAAAATTCATATTTCAATAAAAACCGCCTATTCATTCAGCGCATAGATCTCAAGCACCCGCATCGGCACGATATCAAGCGCGCCTTGATGCGTAGCCGACAGCATGACACGCGGCGCGCACCCCTCGTCATGCGCTTGCAGGAACCGCGCCGCGCACAGACACCAGCGATCCCCGGCGGAGAGGCCCGCAAAGCCGAATTCGGGGCGCGGCGTGCTCAGGTCGTTTCCGACGTATTTCGAATAGGCCAGGAATTCCGCCGTCATCACGGCGCAAACGGTGTGGCTGCCGGTATCCTCGGCGCAGGTGTTGCAATGCCCGTCCCGGAAAAACCCCGTTACCGGATCGTTTGAACACGGTATAAGGGCCTGCCCATACACGTTGAGCGCCTCGAACTTCTGAATATCCATCGGCTACCTCCGCCTGTAGTAGCATGTCTTAGAGGGTATCTAGAGTCCACCACCCGGCACAAGACGCCGGGGCATGAATGGCCTGTTGCGGACATTGAAGTGATCGGCCCAGAGCCGCGCATCGACGGGCCGCGGTGCGGCGATCCTACGCTGGCGATAAAGCGCTT
>CAZOKA010000273.1:0-3652 GCA_964580265.1 uncultured Rhodobacterales bacterium
TCGCCGGTGACGCGGGTCAGCGGGAAATCGGAATGCCAGCCGAGGGTTTTCTCGAACGGGGCCATCAGGCGTTCGATCGTGGCCATGACGCCTTTTTCGCGGGCGAAATGATTGGTGATCACGATCTGCCCGCCAGGTTTGCAAACGCGGGCCATTTCGGCCATCACCTGTTCGGGATCTGGCACTACGGATACGATGTGCATCGCGACCACGGTATCGAAGCTGTCGTCGGGGAAATCGAGGGTCCGTGCGTCCATCTGGCGGAGCGATGAGACATTGCCCAGCCCCCGGCGCGCGACCTTTTGCCGGGCCTTGGCGAGCATCGCTTCGCTGAAGTCGATGCCGGTCACGGTGATGGCGGGATCGTAGTGTTCGAGCGACAGGCCGGTGCCGACGCCAACCTCAAGCACGGTGCCGCCGCGGGCGTTGACATGGGCGACCGCGCGTTTGCGCCCGCCCTCGGTGATGGCGCCGAACGTCTTGTCATAGACGGGCGCCCAGCGCGCGTAAGAGGATTTGACCGCGTTCAAGTCCATGTCAGATGTCCTGTTCGTTTTCGTCGGTGGGGGAGAACCTGAGCCATGTCCATGCCACCGAAACCATGTAGGCCATTCCCAGCGCGGCCAGCGTATGCCAGGGGAAGCTGATCAATGCGCCGAGAAAACAGATGAACGCCACGTAGGCGTAGCGCACCTGCCCGCGCTGGATCATCAGCGCCTTGAGCGAGAGCGTCGGCACGCGGCTGATCATCAGGAAGCCCATGGCGATGATCCATGCGCTGACCACGGGCGCGGGAAGCGGCGCGTCGCGTGCCAGCGCGAATGAGGCGAAGAGCGGCAACAGCGCCAGGAACGCGCCGGCGGGGGCGGGCACGCCGACGAAATGCGCGCGGGCGGGTTCATCCGATTTGTTGGACACATTGAACCGCGCCAGCCGCAGCACGCAGCACAGCGCATAGACGACAACAGCGATCCAGCCGAGGTTGTGCATCTCCTGGAACGCCCAGAAATAGACCAGAAGGCCGGTGGCGACGCCGAAATTGAGAAAATCGGCCAGCGAGTCCAGCTCGGCGCCCATCGGGCTTTCGCTTTTCAGAAGGCGGGCGAGGCGCCCGTCGAGGCCATCGAGGATGGCTGCGAGCAGGATCAGTTGCACGGCCAGCTTGAAATTCCCCTGAGAGGCGAAGCGGATCGCCGTCAGGCCGGCGCAGATCGCCGCCACGGTCATCATGTTCGGCAGCAGTTGCACGATCCTGAGTTCGCGTTTGGGCCTGAGTTCGCGTTTGGGGCGGGCGGTGGTCATTTCGCTACTCCGTCCGGGCGGGGCGCGGGCCGGCGGTGCGGCCGAGATCGGCCAGCACGGTTTCGCCCGCGATCATGGTTTGCCCGACCGCCACCATCGGCGCCACCCCGTCGGGCAGGTACACGTCCAGCCGCGAGCCGAAGCGGATCAGGCCGAACCGCTCGCCGGTGCGCAGGTGGGCGCCCTTGTCTGTCCAGCACATGATGCGGCGCGCGACAAGGCCGGCGATCTGCACCACGGCGATGTGGCGGCCATCGGCCATCTGGATGGCCAGGCTGTTGCGCTCGTTATCGGTGCTGGCCTTGTCGAGCGAGGCGTTCAGGAACTTGCCGGGCCGGTAGGACACGGCGGTTACGGTGCCTTCGATGGGGGCGCGGTTCACGTGGCAGTTGAACACGTTCATGAACACGCTGACGCGGGTCAGGGCCTCGGGGCCGAGGCCCAGTTCGGCGGGGGGCACGGCCGGTTCGATCAGGGACACGATACCATCGGCGGGGCTGACGATCAGGCCGTCCTGTATCGGGGTGGCGCGAACGGGGTCGCGGAAGAAGTAGTAGCACCAGACCGTCGCGCCGACACCGAGCCAGCCCAGCGGCTCCCATACCAGGAACAGCACCACCGTGATCACGGCGAAAACGCCTACGAAGCGGCGCCCCTCGGGGTGCATCGGCTTGATGAACGTGTCGGTCATTTTCATGGGCGTGGTATCCGGGGCAAGCTATGGTTGGGCACGGCTTATCCCATGACCCGGCCCCGTGGCAATGCGGCGTGCCGCCTTGTGACCCCCGCGATGGCACAAAGGCGCCGAGAATTGCCCGGCGCCTTTGCTTTTCGTCTCGTCAGACCGAGGTGCAGATGTATTTCATCTCCATGAATTCATCTATGCCGTGATGCGAGCCCTCGCGGCCCAGCCCCGATTGCTTGACCCCGCCGAAGGGGGCGACCTCGGTCGAGATGATGCCGGTGTTGACGCCGACGATCCCGTATTCCAGCGCCTCGGCGACCTTGGTGACGCGGGAAAGGTCGTTGGCGTAGAAATAGCTGGCCAGGCCGAAGATCGTGTCGTTGGCCAGCGCGATCACCTCGTCCTCGTCATGGAAGCGGAACAGCGGCGCGAGGGGGCCGAAGGTTTCCTCGGTGGCGAAGGCCATGTCGCGGGTGGCGTCGGAGACGATGGTGGGGCCGAAGAAGTTGCCCTGCATCTGGCCGGCCTCGCCGCCGAGGATCACCTTGGCGCCCTTGGCGGTGGCGTCGGCGATGTGGTCCTGGACCTTGGTGATGGCGTCGGTGCTGATCAGCGGGCCCAGCTCGGTTCCGGTTTCGAGGCCATCGCCTACCTTCATTTCCGACACGCGCTTGGCCAGCTTTTCGGCGAAGGCGTCATAGATGCCGTCCTGCACATACAGGCGGTTGGCGCAGACGCAGGTTTGCCCGTTGTTGCGGAACTTGCACATGATCGCGCCTTCGACGGCGGCATCGATATCGGCGTCGTCGAACACGATGAAGGGGGCGTTGCCGCCCAGCTCCATCGAGCATTTCATGACGCTGTCGGCGGCTTGCCGCAGCAGGATGCGGCCCACCTCGGTCGAGCCGGTGAAGGTGAGCTTGCGCACGGCGGGGTTTTCGCAGAATTCGCGGCCGATGTCGGAGGCGTGCGAGGAGGGCACGATGCTGAGCACGCCCTTGGGGATGCCGGCGCGATCGGCCAGAACGCCCAGCACGGTGGCCGATAGCGGGGTTTCGGAGGCCGGACGCCCGACAAAGGCACAGCCCGCCGCCAGCGCCGGACCGGCCTTGCGGGTGATCATCGCGTTGGGAAAGTTCCACGGCGTGATCGAGGCGGCGACGCCGATCGGCTGCTTGATCACGGTGATGCGCTTGTCGCGCTGGTGGCCGGGGATGGTTTCGCCGTAGATGCGCTTGGCCTCTTCGGCGAAGAACTCGATGAACGAGGCGCCATAGGCGATCTCGCCCTTTGCCTCGGCGTGGGGCTTGCCCTGTTCGGCGGTCAGGATGGTGGCCAGGTCATCCTGGTTTTCCATCATCAGGTCATACCAGCGGCGCAGGATGATGCTGCGCTCCTTGCCGGTGTATTTCGCCCATTCCTTCTGGGCCGCTTCGGCCTTGGCGATGGCCTGGGCGACCTGGTCGCGCGACAGGTCGGCGACGTTGGCGATCACGTCGCCGCGCGCGGGGTTGGTGACCGTGAACGTGGCGCCGCCCTCGCCATCGGCCCACTCCCCGGCCAGGTATGCCTGCTCGGCCAGAAGGGTGGGATCGTTGAGCAGTGATTTGAGATCGGTCTTGGATTGGGTCATGGCGGGACTCCGTTGATTTTGGTCTGTTAAAG
>CAZOKA010000274.1:0-3651 GCA_964580265.1 uncultured Rhodobacterales bacterium
GCCGGCCGCCGCCAGCGACGCCCGCGCGATGCCGCCCTTGCCGGTTCGTTCAAGCCGCAGCAAAGCTGCGCCGAGAGCTGCACAGGCGCAATAGCCCGTTAGCGCGTCGATCGTCCCGAAATGGGCATGCTCTTCCGGCGTCTCGGGCCCGCCGCCGAAACGCGTCATCACGCCCGTCGCAGCTTGAGCAAGGTCGTCATATCCCAGGTGATCCGATTTCGGGCCCCGCGCCGGTCCGCCGAAGGCGTCCAGTTGCACGAGGATCAGGCTTGGATTGATTTCCTCAAGCCGATCCGGAGAGAGGCCCAATGCATCGCGCTGCGCATCCGTCGCATTGATCGTGACCACGTCTGCTTCACGAAGCAGTTTCTGAAGCGCCGTCTGCCCCTCCTCGGTACGGAGATTGAGCAGCACGCTTTTCTTGCCGCGCTGCGCGTGCAGCCCGAAGACAACGGCGTTCCAAGGATCGACTGTCGGCGTCACCGGCTGCACCAGCGTGACCTCGGCGCCGAACCGCGCCAGCGTCGAGCCGATCGTCGGGCCCGCGATGACATTGGTCAGGTCAAGCACCTTCAGCCCTTCAAGCCAGGGGTCATCGCGGGCGTCATCGGGCACCGCGCGCGGCGGTTCCGCCAAAACGTCCGGCAGTCGCGCCTTGGCATTGTCGGCATCAGGTTCCGGGCGTTTCCGCAAGGCTTCGTCATCGTCCGCCAGCCAAGCCACGTTGCCCATCTGGCGCATCGTGCCGTGCCGGGTGTTTTCCACTGCGAGGATAATGCCGGAGGCCAGCGCGTGCGAGTCGGCCAGCCATTCTTTCGTGCTGCGTTGCGCCGTCGCCGGTGCCTTGGCCTGGCCGAAGATCTCTTCCCATTCGGCGGCTGTCTTCTTCAGAAACGCGGTCTGCATTGCCTCTGTGAGGCGTTTGCGGTCACGATCGCCGACGGGGTAGTTCCTCAGGCTCCACTGGTCCGGCCACTGACTGCTGTCAAGGTAGGCGTCGAAATCCGGCAGGTCATCGGCCAACTCGGCCAGCCCCAGCGCCTTTAACACGCGGCGCGGGTGCGAGGCAATGCTGCCTGCCACGACATAGAACCCCCGCCCGTCGGCGCAACGGTAGGTGCGATAGAAGGGGTCGAGGAATTCGTTGAGTTCCTCGTAACTCAGGTCCATAGGGATGCCTTCGGCGGTGCGCCTGTCAATCTCCACTTCCCGCGGGGATTTGTAACGATCCGGGTAGTCTTCGATATTTTCGCAATTGTAAACCAGACCTTCGAGCAGAGCCGAGGCCAGAGGCACCTCGATATGTTCGCCGCCGTTCCGGTTACGGGCGCGAAGAGCGAACAAGACCGAGAGCGCGCCGAACGCCGCACCATAGGCCGAGGCAAGGGGCAACGGGGTGAAGGAGGTGTTGATCCCCATGAGCCGCCGGTTCAGCCCCATATCGGTGAACTGACCGGTGCGCGCGGCAATGATGGCTTCCCATGCGGCGACGCCGGCAAGGTCGGGGTCGGTCGACGCGAATCCAGGCAGCGACAGCGAGATGATCCCGGGATTGATCTGCTGGAGATGATCCGGTCCCAGCCCGAGCCGGGCCATCACGCCGGGCCGGAAGTTCTCGATCATTACGTCCGACCGGGCGATCAGTGCCTTTGCGGTCTGCAAGGCTGCCTCGCATTTGAGGTCGAGGGTCAGCGACGACTTCCCGCGCGAGAGCATGTCCGCCGCCGGGTCTTTCCAACGCGGGCCGCCGGGTGGGTCGATCCGGATGACGTCTGCCCCCAAATCGGCGAGCATCATGCCGACCAATGGCCCGGCGATATACTGCCCGAAGTCGAGAACGCGGATGTTGTCGAGGGGACGAGAACTCATCTGATCTTCCTTATGGGCTACGCTCGAGGCGGCGGTTCCGGCCGGATGTGGGGTGTTCCGCAGTCTTGCGCCGGGCATCCACACCCAATTGCTATGCTTGAAGTGACCGGAAAAACGATCCAATATTGCCGAAAGGAGGTCCAAAATTGCCAAATCGACCAATCAAGGTGGCGATTTTTCTGTCCGAGACATTCTCGAACATCGTGCTGGCCTGCCTGCTCGAGCCTTTGCGAGTCGCCCGCGACAGCCACCAGGTCGACATCCAATGGTCGTTTCTCACCTATGATGATCAACCCGTAACAAGTTCGAGCGGCATGCGTATCGCCCCCGATACCCTGCTTTCGGAGCGGGGCCACTGCGATCTGGCGATCGTGGTCGGTGGGGATGTTTTTCGCGAAGAAGCAGGGAGCGACAAGGTCCGGCGCGGCATCCGGGCACTGCGGGAAATCGACGTGATAATCGGAGCGGATACGGGTGCGTGGCTGATCGCGCGTTGCGGCTTTCTCAATGGCCGTAGCGCCACACTGCACTGGCAACTGCTTGAGGAATTTGCGGAGACCTTTCCCGACGTTAAGGTCTCGGGCGACCGTTTCGTCCGCGACGGGCGTTACTGGACCTGTGGCAGCGCGGCTACCGCCCTCGACCTGATCCTGCATTTCATCGATGCCAGCTTCGGGCCCGCCATCGCGTTCGACGTGTCAGCCATGTTCCTGCATGAACAAGCGCGGCGCTTGGACACCGAAACCACGTTGCCCTCTTTGAGCGGCCGCGGCTCTGTGCGGCTGGGCAGAGTGCTGAGGCTGATGACCGAGACCATAGAGGCGCCCTTGTCTCTCAAGGACCTCGCAGAGCGCACCAATACTCCCAAACGAACCATCTCACGGCTGTTCATGGAAGAGCTCGGCGTTCCGCCTTCCCGGTATTACACTATGCTCCGGCTGGCACGTGCACGCGACCTCGCGGCCCACACCGAATTGAGCCGTCAGGATATTGCCCTGCGCTGCGGTTTCTCGACGACGTCGGGACTCCGGAAGGCTTTGAGGAAACAATTCGCTCGCGATGGTGACCTTCCGATGGATTAGGAATGGATCGGCACGAACTGATAAGTGGCAACAGGTTTCTACACTCTTCTGGAATGTCGGCCTTATGTTACTGAATAATTTACTTTTCAACGGCTGTTATGGGCCATCTTGAATGTCCGGCACTAACGGCGTATTCCGTTGAAAAACTCTGCTTGTTTGACGGCCTGATCGCTGATTCAATTCCATCGTGGTGGCAGGGGATTGCGGGCGATGTTGGGTCCCAAACAGGAAGCACAGGCGGCGCTGTTTTATGAGTTCTCGTTGGAGGATCACGTTCCTCGGGATCACCTGCTGAGATCTATTGACCGGTTCGTCGATCTAAGCAGCATCCGCGTCCATCTTGCGGATTTCTATAGCCACACGGGCCGCCCGTCTGTCGATCCGGAACTACTGATCCGCATGCTCCTGGTGGGCTATTGCTTCGGTATCCGGTCCGAGCGGCGGCTCTGCGAAGAGGTGCATCTGAACCTCGCGTATCGCTGGTTCTGCCGGCTCGACCTGGCTGATCGGGTCCCCGATCACTCCACCTTTTCCAAGAACCGCCATGGCCGGTTCCGCGACAGCGAGCTGCTGCGCCACCTGTTCGAGATTACGGTCGCGCGTTGCATCGAGGAAGGGCTCGTGAGCGGGCAGCGCATGGCGGTAGATGCCAGCCTGATCGAAGCGGATGCGAACAAGCAGAACTCGACGCCGAAGGAAG
>CAZOKA010000275.1:0-3597 GCA_964580265.1 uncultured Rhodobacterales bacterium
CGCCGCAGGGAACGTGCCGGTGATCGCCGATGGCGGGATCAAGTTTTCCGGCGACTTCGCCAAGGCAATAGCGGCTGGTGCGTCCTGCGCAATGGTAGGGTCGATGATAGCCGGAACGGATGAGAGCCCCGGCGAAGTCATTCTTTATCAGGGCCGTAGCTTCAAAAGCTACCGTGGCATGGGCAGCTTGGGCGCGATGGCGCGTGGCTCTGCTGATCGGTACTTCCAGAAGGATGCCGCCAGCGACAAGCTGGTGCCCGAGGGGATCGAGGGACAGGTGCCCTACAAAGGGGCGGCCGGTGCCGTCATTCATCAATTGATAGGCGGGCTGCGCGCCGCCATGGGGTATACCGGCTGCGCCACGGTGGATCAGATGCGCCGCGACTGCAACTTCGTTCGGATCAGCAATGCAGGCCTGCGTGAAAGCCATGTGCACGATGTGCAGATCACGCGTGAAAGCCCCAACTATCGTATTGGATAATTCGTTGCATATCAGCGCATTATATGGCGACTCTAATGTGATTACCGAATGACCCCGGCTGCTCGCATTGCGACCGCGATCGAAGTGCTGGACAAGGTACTTGACGGCGCCGCGGCAGAGCAGGCCCTGACAAGTTGGGCGCGTGGCGCGCGCTATGCGGGGTCTGGTGACAGGGCGGCTGTGCGCGATCATGTTTTCGATGCTTTGCGGCGTTTGCGTTCGGCTGCTGCGCGGGGCGGCGCGATGTCTGGCCGCGCGGTGATGATTGGCCTTTTGCGTGATCAGGGGGACGATCCCGGCGTGTATTTCACCGGGCAAGGGCATGCGCCCGCGCCATTGAGTGACGTGGAACAGGCCGCTGGTCACCACCCGGAAGGCGCCGAGGCGATGGACCTTCCCGACTGGATATGGACCCTACTGTGCGATGCCGAAGGCGTGGATACGGCGGCGAACCTCGCCCTTGGGTTGCGCGACAGGGCGCCGGTGATGCTCCGCGTGAACCAGCGCAAGGGAACGCGTCAAGATGCCATCCTCGCGTTGGCCGATGACGGGATTGAGGCCGAGCCTGATGCGATATCCACAACCGCGCTCAGGGTTCTTGCAGGGGCGCGACGTATTCGCGGAAGCGTCTCTTACGCCAGCGGACTTGTGGAGCTTCAGGACGGCACCAGTCAAGCTGTTATAGATGAACTGTGCCTTTCAACAGGATTGAAAGTACTTGATTTTTGTGCGGGCGGTGGTGGCAAGGCACTGGCTATGGCCGGGCGCGCGGACATTGAACTTTTCGCGCATGACGCCAATCCCGACCGCATGCGCGACTTGCCTCGGCGCGCCGAGCGGGCCGGAGTTTCGGTTCGCCTGGTTACGTTGGAAGAGGCACATGCACTTGCGCCTTTTGATCTTGTGCTATGCGATGCGCCATGTTCCGGTAGCGGTGCGTGGCGGCGCGCACCCGATGCCAAGTGGCGGCTTACTCCGGATGCCTTGCTGCGGCTCCAATCGCTTCAGGATACAATTCTGGACCAGGCAGCCGACCTGACGGCGGAGGATGGCACGCTCGTTTACGTGACTTGCTCGATCCTCGCCGCCGAAAACCGGGCCCGGATGAGCGCATTCCTGGCCCGCCATGAAGATTGGAAAGCGAAAGCGTCGCGGCAGTGGCAGCCGGGGCCGTCTGGCGATGGCTTCTTTACCGCGCATTTTTCGCGGCGTGGTCTTTGATTACTTGCAACCGCCCCCCGAATACTGAGCCGAATTAAGGTGTGGTTAAGGCTTTGCGCGCTCAATGATGCGTGAACCCGAATCTGCAACCATGCGGGGGAGAGAAAAAAGTGCCATTCACGGCGGTCACCGACGGGCCGATGACACGCGTGTCCAAGCGGGTGCTGCGCCATGGTGGCGCGGTGCTGGGCCTTGGTGTATCGACCGGGGCGGCTGCGATGCTGGTTTCCGATCCCTTTCTCGCTTCCGGGCTGGTTTCGGTTGCGGGCGCGATGTTCGGGGCCCTAGCTTTCGCCATGGCCAATGTTGCGCTGTCTCGACGCCGTCACCGTCTGGCAGTGCGCGCCGTGGCAGAGTTTGTAGCACATGATGCCGCGCCCAGCCTGTTGGCTGATGCCGAAGGTGCGGTTCACCACGCCAACTCTGCCGCCCATGATCGATTCGGCCTGTCAGGGGATGCGACGGTAGCTGGCCTGTTGTCAGATGTTTTTGCCAATCCCGCAGCGGTATTGCACCGGCTGCAGTTGCGTGCGGAGGCCAATGGCGCAGCAAGCGAGGATGCGGTGATGCGCCAGGGCCATTTGCGCATCGCCGTACATCGCCTGAATGCCGGTGCGTTCCTATGGCGGTTCGAGGATATTGCCGATCGCCCCGCGCCGGGACGCTTTGGCGTGGCACAGCGGTTGCCGATCATGACGGCGGGCCGTGGGGGCACCGTCCTTTACATGAACGACGCGGCCCGTGCCTTTGTCGGTCAGCGCGTGAAATCCCTTGAAGCTCTCTTTGCTGGCTCTTCCCCGCGAATGGGGGAAATCAACATGATCGCGACAGTGGATGGCCTGCGCGCCTGCCTCGTCTCCGAAAGCCCCGCCACCGGCGGGCGGCGCGAAATCGTGCTGGTTCCGGCAAAGCAATCACACGATGCCGATGCGGCCAAGGGGGGCTGGCGGTTTTTCGATGATCTTCCGGTGCCCTTGCTGCGCCTTGATGCGACCGGGTCAATCGTCCTGTCGAACCGCCTGGCGCGCGATTTGCTGGGGACCGAACGATGCGACGGACAGAACCTGCCTGACCTGATGGAGGGGCTGGGGCGGTCCGTCGCGGACTGGCTGACCGAGGCAATTGAGGGGCGGCCGGCCCGCAATTCCGAGTTCTTGCGTCTAAGCCGCACTGACCGCGAGGTATTCGTCCAAGTCACGTTGACACGTGTGAAGGCGGGCACCGCCCCTGCGCTCATCGCGGTGCTGAACGATGCCACCAAGCTCAAGACGCTTGAGGCGCAATTTGTGCAAAGCCAGAAAATGCAGGCAGTTGGCGAACTTGCCGGTGGCGTAGCGCATGATTTCAACAACCTTTTGACTGCCATATCCGGTCACTGCGACCTGTTGCTATTACGTCATGACCAGGGTGACCCCGCCTATGCCGACCTTATCCAGATCAATCAGAACGCAAATCGTGCCGCGGCCCTGGTGGGGCAGTTGTTGGCGTTCTCGCGCAAGCAGACATTGCGCCCGGAGGTTCTGGATTTGCGCGATACTCTTTCAGATTTGACGCATTTGCTCAATCGTCTGGTCGGAGAGCGCGTGCGATTGAATCTGACGCACGATCCGGCGCAGCCGATGATCCGGGCCGACAAGCGACAGCTTGAGCAGGTCTTGATGAACCTGGTGGTCAATTCCCGTGATGCCATGCCCGATGGTGGAGAGATTCGCATAGAAACCGATTGCATCACGCTAAAATCCCCACTCGAGCGGGATCGCGCGATCGTGCCGCCGGGAAAATACGTCCGGATCATGGTATCCGATGATGGTGTGGGGATCGACGCGGAAAAGCTTCCAAAGATATTCGAGCCGTTTTTTACCACCAAGCGCACGGGCGAGGGGACAGGGCTTGGC
>CAZOKA010000276.1:0-3595 GCA_964580265.1 uncultured Rhodobacterales bacterium
GTCGGGCAAGGCCGCGGCCGAGGCCGCGCACGAGGCCATCAAGGCGGGCCGCGCCAGTGACGCGCTCGATGCCTATGAGAGCAAGGTGCGCGAGGGCGCCATTGGCAAAGACCTGCGCAAGGTTCGCAACGTCAAGCCGATGTGGTCGAAATGGGGCCTTCTGCCCAGCCTCGCCCTGGGCGGTCTGGACATGTGGACCAACACGATGGGCTTTTCGCTGTTCGGCACGATGAAGCACGGCAAGAGCGATGCCGCCGCCACCGGCGAGGCCGACAAGTTCAAGAAGATCGACTATCCCAAACCCGATGGCAAGCTGAGCTTTGACAGGCTGACCAACGTGTCATACTCGATGACCAACCACGAGGAAAACCAGCCCTGTCACCTGACGCTCAAGGATGCCTCGGTGCCGATCGCGGTCAACCTTCCGAAATATGACGAACCGGCGCAGCGCTACTGCCCCGCGGGCGTCTACGAGGTGGTGCGCGAAGAGGGCAAGGAACCGAAGTTTGTCATCAACTTCCAGAACTGCGTGCACTGCAAGACCTGCGATATCAAGGATCCCAGTCAGAACATCAACTGGGTGACGCCGCAGGGCGGGGATGGACCCAACTATCCCAATATGTAGTGCACCTGCGCGCAGGTGCGGCAAGAATCCGCGCCCGCTTGGCGCTGCGTGGGGTGTGTCGCATTGCGTTTGCCTCAGACTGCGTTACGTTCAAACAAAATTCCGTTGTAGTCAGGGGGCTGAGCGTGGCTGGAAAATTGATATTCGCGGGGGTCGCTGCTGCGGTTTTCGCGACCTTTGCAAATGCTGGCCCGGTGCGGGCCGGTGACGATGTCGGTGCGTATCTTGCTGGCCGCCAGGCGGCCTCAGCGCGCGATTTCGCCAGCGCGGCCGAATATTTCACCCGTGCATTGGTCAGCGATCCATCCAACCCCGATATCCTGGAAAAGGCGTTGCTGTCGCACCTTGCCGTGGGCAACATGGATCGCGCCGTGCCAATCGCACGCAAGATCGAGGCCGACCAGATAGATAGCCAACTGGCACGCCTGACCCTGCTCGCGCACGAGGCCAGCGTCGGCGATAGCAAGGGTGTCCTCGCCCGTATCGAAGAGGGCCACGGCGTTGGTCCGTTGGTGGACGGACTTGCACGGGGATGGGCCCTGATGGCCAGCGGCGATGTCAGCGCCGCGCTTGCGGCCTTCGATGATGTCAGCGGCGAAGACGGGCTTGCCGGGTTCGCAAGCTATCACAAGGCGCTCGCGCTGGCCTCGGTTGGCGATTTCGAAGGCGCCGAGGCGATCTTTGCCCGTAGCGAGGGCGGCGCCCTGCAAAACACGCGACGGGGTATCGTGGCCCGCGTCCAGTTGTTGAGCCAGTTGGGCCAGGTCGACAAGGCGATCGAGCTGATCGACCAAATCGGCGGGAGCAATGCAGACCCCGAGATGAAGGCCCTGCGTGCGGCCCTCAGCACCGACGATACGATGCCCTACACCCACCTTCAAACAGCCCGCCAGGGCATGGCCGAGGTGTTTCATTCCGTAGCAATGGCGATCAATGGTCAGGCCGAACCGGAATACACCCTGATCTATACCCGGATGGCGCAATTCCTGCGCCCCGAGCATACCGACGCCTTGTTGATGAGTGCCGCACTGCTCGAGGAACTGGGCCGTCACGACATGGCGGTCGAGGCCTATCGCAAGGTGCCGCGCGATGATCCGGCCTTTGCCAGTGCCGAGCTGGGCCGCGCCGAGGCGCTGCGCCGCGCCGACAGGACAGATGCCGCCACCGAGGTGCTCAAGCAACTGGCGCAAACCAACGGCGATCTTCCGGCGGTGCATGTGTCCCTTGGCGATCTGATGCGCCAGCTTGAGCGTTACGACGAGGCCGTCGCGGCCTACGACGCGGCGCTGGATCTCTATGAGGATGAAAAGACCGATCAGTGGTTCATTCATTATGCCCGCGCCATCAGCCATGAACGCCTCGATCAATGGCCGCAGGCCGAAGCCGATTTCCGCAAGGCGCTCGATCTGAACCCGGAACAGCCGCAAATCCTCAACTACCTCGGCTACTCCCTTGTGGAAAAGCGCCAGAAACTGGACGAGGCGCTCGGAATGATCGAGCGCGCGGTCGAGGCACAACCCGACAGCGGCTACATCGTCGATAGCCTGGGCTGGGCGCTCTATCGTCTTGGCCGCTATGAAGAGGCCGTTCCCCACATGGAACGTGCGGTCGAATTGATGCCGGTCGATCCGGTCGTGAACGATCACCTCGGCGATGTGCTCTGGGCCGTGGGCCGCAAGCGCGAGGCCGAATTCCAATGGAGCCGCGCGCTGTCCTTCATCGACCAGGGCGAAGCGTCCGAGGATATCGACCCGCAGCGCGTGCGCCGCAAGCTCGAGGTCGGACTCGACAAGGTTCTGGCCGAAGAAGGCGCCGACCCACTCAAGGTGGCCAATGGCCATAACTGAGGTCTTTGCCCCGGCAAAGGTCAACCTGACGCTGCACGTCACCGGGCGCAGGGATGATGGCTATCACCTGCTGGATTCGTTGGTGGCTTTTGCCGATGTGGGGGATCGCCTGAGCGTATCGCTGACCGATACACCCCAACTTGAGGTGACGGGTCCGATGGCCGCCGGGGTGCCTGCGGACGGCGGCAACCTTGCCCTTCGTGCCGCGCGCCAGATGGGGGCGGATGTGCATGTCACGCTGGACAAGCGCCTTCCGGCGGCTGCGGGGCTGGGCGGTGGATCGTCCGATGCGGCGGCCTGCATCCGCGCGGTGGCCGCGTTGACCGGTCAGCCGCTTCCGGATGCGCAGGCGGCTGCGAGCCTCGGGGCCGATGTGCCCGTCTGCCTGATCGCGCGCGCAGCGCGGATGCGCGGAATTGGCGAGGATGTCGCGCCGCTTGCCGCATTCCCTTTCCTGAACGCCGTTCTGGTCAATCCCGGTGTCGCGGTCCCGACGGGCACAGTGTTTGGCCGGATGACGCAAACATCGAACCCACAGATGTCCGCGCGGCTACCGGACTGGCCCGATGCAGCGGCGCTGATCGCCTGGCTGGCGGCGCAGCGCAACGACCTGCAGGAACCGGCCATCGCCCTGCAACCCGTGATCGGGGACGTGCTGGAAACCATTGCCACGCAACCCGGCTGCGGGCTGGCGCGCATGTCCGGGTCGGGTGCGACGTGTTTCGGCCTGTTCGGCACGCAAACGCAGGCGCAGCAGGCCGCGCGCGCGCTGGCGCGCCCCGGATGGTGGGTGCGGGCGGTGACATTGTCCTGAGCGGTGCTCAGTTGATGCGGGCGACCACGTAATCCGCCAGGTCCGTCAGCATCTGCCTCAGCGGGTGCTCGGGCAGGGTGCGCAGCGCGGCCTTCGCCCGCTCGGCCCAGGCCAGGGCATCCTTGCGCGTCGCCTCCAGCGCGCCGTGCTTGTGCAGCAGGGCGATGGCATGGTCCAGGTCGCCTGCCTCCTGGCGCCCCTTCTCTATGGTGCGCGACCAGAATGCGCGCTCTTCCTCATCGGCATGGACCACCGCCTTGATCACCGGCAGCGTCAGCTTGCGCTCGCGGAAATCGTCGCCCACGTTCT
>CAZOKA010000277.1:0-3561 GCA_964580265.1 uncultured Rhodobacterales bacterium
CGGTCGGGCACCGCGCGGCTCTTCAGCCAATAGCCCAACGTCCGCTCCAGGCCATAACCGGAAAGGGCGCGTGCCCCTTTTGCATGGTGGCTAACACTAGCATGCCCCCGCCCGGCCGGTACCGGGCGCTATGGCGGCTTGCCGAAGGCGCTATCAGCCCGGCAGGTGGCGGGCGCGCGCGCCGCGTTCGATGGCCGCCGCGTGCAGGCGGTCGATTGTCAGCTCGTAGCGGATTTCCTCGAGCAGGCGCAATTCCTCTTCTCGCAGGGCGCCATCTGCGGCGGCAACATCGCAGGCCAGCGCATAGGCGGTCTCGTAGAGGTGCTCGGGCAGGTTGTTGCGCACCAGGCCGAACAGCGCGTCAAGCCCGTCTTCCTGTTCGAACAGGTCAAAGACGGTTTGCGCCATGATGTGCATGCGGTCGATATCGTAGGCGGCGAACACCGGCAGGTTGTTCACGGCCTGCTCGATCTTGATCAGTTCCGAGGTTCGCATGTTTTCATCCGAAGCCGAAACGGCAATCATGACCGCGACAAGACAGTCCTGCGGGCTGAGCGGGTGGGGTATCTGTTGGGTCATCGCGTTCGGTCCTTCGGCCAGCGTTGTTGCAGCGCAGAATATTGACTGTCGCGCGCAGCCGCAATAGGAAGCGGCGGTCTGCCGCGCATGGGGCGCGTGCGGACCCTTCTCATTTGGAGCACCCGATGTCTGATCTGCGTGACGCCGCCCTCGTGTCGAAAGCCTGGCCCTTCGAGGAAGCGCGCAAACTGGTCAAACGCTATGAGAAGACGCCGCCCCAGAAGGGGCACGTGTTGTTCGAAACGGGCTATGGCCCCAGCGGGTTGCCGCATATCGGCACTTTCGGCGAGGTGGCGCGCACCACGATGATCCGCCGCGCGTTCGAGTTGATCAGCGATATCCCCACGCGGCTGGTGTGTTTCTCCGACGATCTGGACGGAATGCGCAAGGTGCCCGACAACGTCCCGGACCCGCGGCAACTGGACCAGCATTTGCAGCGGCCGCTGACTTCGGTGCCCGACCCGTTCGGCACGCATGACAGTTTCGGGGCGCATAACAACGCGATGCTGCGCAGGTTCCTGGACACGTTCGGGTTCGAGTACGAGTTCATCAGCGCGACCGAGTTCTACCGCGCCGGCCATTTCGACGAGGTGCTGCTGCGGGCGGCGGAGCGCTATGACGACATCATGGCGGTGATGCTGAAGAGCCTGCGCGAGGAGCGGCGGCAGACCTATTCGATCTTCCTGCCGATCCATCCCGAGACGGGGCGCGTGTTGTATGTGCCGATGAAGAAGGTGGACGCGGCAAACGGGACCATCACCTTTGACGACGAGGACGGGCGCGAGATCACCCTGCCGGTCACCGGCGGCAACGTGAAGTTGCAGTGGAAGCCCGATTTCGGCGCGCGCTGGGCGGCGCTGGGCGTGGATTTCGAGATGTATGGCAAGGACCATTCCACCAACACGCCGATCTATGACCGGATCTGCGAAATCCTGGGCGGGCGCAAGCCGGAGCATTTCACCTACGAGCTGTTCCTGGATCAGAACGGCGAGAAGATCAGCAAATCCAAGGGCAACGGCCTGACCATCGACGAGTGGCTGAGCTATGCCAGCACCGAGAGCCTGTCCTATTACATGTATCTCAAGCCCAAGACGGCCAAGCGGCTGTCGTGGGACGTGATCCCCAAGGCGGTGGACGAGTATCACCAGCAATTGCGCGCCTATCCCGGCCAGGATGCCAAGGCGCGGGTCAACAACCCGGTGTGGCACATCCACGGCGGCACCCCGCCCGAGAGCCGCATGGTGGTGCCGTTCTCGATGCTGCTGAACCTGGCGAGCGTGTCGAGCGCCGAGGACCGCGAGACGCTATGGGGGTTCATCCGCCGCTATGCGCCCGAGGCCAGCGCCGAGACGCATCCCGACCTGGACCAGGCGGCGGGGTTCGCGGTGCGGTACTACAACGATTTCGTCAAGCCGGGGCGCGTTTTCCGCGCGCCGACCGAGTTGGAGCGCGAGGCGCTCAGGGATCTGCGCGATCAGCTTGCCGCGTATGACGGCCCGGTCGAGGACGAGGCGCTGCAATCCATCGTCTACGCGGTGGGGCGCGAGCGGTTCGAGCCGCTGCGCGATTGGTTCAGGGCGCTGTACGAGGTGCTGCTGGGGGCCAGCCAGGGGCCGCGTTTCGGCGGGTTTATCGCGCTCTATGGCGTGGATGAGACGGTAGCCCTGATCGACAAGGCGCTGGCGGGCGAATTGGTCTGAGGGTGTTCGGGGGCGATTTGGGGGCGCTGCCCCCGTCGCCTGCGGCGCCTCCCCCCCGGAGTATTTTTAGCAAGATGAAGCACGCGGCGCGTTTGATCGCGGCGTGGGGCGCGCTATGTCCAAGGCCCTGTTACGGGAGGTTTTGGTATGCGGCGTCTTATAGGGAGCCTGTTGGCGGCTTTGTGGCTGGCGGGGCCGGCCGCGGCGCAGGAGGGGGCGATCGAGGATGTGATCACCCGGCAGTTCGAGGCGTTCCGAGGGGGTGATCCGGCGCGCGCCTTCGAGTTTGCCAGCCCGACGATCCGGGACACGTTCCGCACGCCCGGCAATTTCGCAGCGATGGTGCGGCAGGGCTATCCGATGGTCTGGAATCCCGGCGCGGTGCGGTTCGGGCCGCTGCGCGAGGTGGCCGGGCAATTGTGGCAGCGGGTGCGGGTGGTTGACGCGCAAGGGCGCGAGCATCTGCTGGACTACCAGATGCAGCAGGTTGACGGCGCCTGGCGGATCAACGCGGTGCAGGTGCTGAAGGCGCCTGGCGTGGGCGTCTGAGGCACCGTCACGGTCGTCTCAGGGGGTGTTTACCCCTGTCTGTCATTTCCTTTCCCGGTTGGGCGCTTGGCCCGAGCGGCACGAAAGGGAATGACATGAACAAGGCGATCACAGACGGCATCGAATTCATGCCCCCCGCGTTCGCGGCGGGGCTGGCGCAGTGGTCTTCGCAGGATGGCACGCCGGGGGCGGACACCTATGCCGATGCGCTCAATGCCGCGCAGGTGCCGGCGGACCAGGATTTCGGCGGTTGCCTGGAGTTGCAGAAGGTGGACGCGGTGCAAAAGTTGCGCTTCATGGGGGAGACGCCGCTTTTGCCGGGGTGCTACCTGCGGATCACGGCGCGGGTGAAGGCGATCAGCGGCAACCTGCCATCGGTGCGCATCGCCGGCTGGGCGGGGGCGAGCAGCGGCGCGCATGTGGCGGGCCTGGCCGAGGTTGGCCCCGAGACGCCCTTGCAGGCCTACGGCGAGGTGGTCGAGGTCAGCGCCATCGTTGGCGCCGGGGCGCGGCAGGGGGTGCACATGGTCTGGGGCGCCGAGCCGGTTTACGGCCATTTCGGGCTGGACCTGACGGGGCCATCGGGGGGGATCGTGCGGATCGACGATATCCGCGTCGAGGACATCACCCATGTTTTCCACCGCGACATGATGAACTGGGTCGATGTGCGCGATTTCGGCGCCATGGGCGACGGGGCGGCCGATGACAGCGCCGCCTTCATGGCGGCGGATGC
>CAZOKA010000278.1:0-3536 GCA_964580265.1 uncultured Rhodobacterales bacterium
GCCTTGATCACCGGCAGCGTCAGCTTGCGCTCGCGGAAATCGTCGCCCACGTTCTTGCCGGTGCTTTGCGCGTCGCCCTGGTAATCCAGCAGGTCATCGACAATCTGGAACGCCACGCCAAGCGCATCGCCATAATCATAGAGCGCCTGAACGCGCTCTTCCTGCGCCCCCGCGATGACGCCGCCCACCTGGCACGCCGCCGCGAACAGCGCCGCCGTCTTGCCACGCACCACTTGCAGGTAAATCGCCTCGTCCGTGGCCAGATCCTGCGCCGCCGTCAGTTGCAGAACCTCGCCCTCGGCGATCGTCGCCGATGCATTTGCCAGGATGTCCAGAACCCGCAGGTTTTCCGTTTCAACCATCAACTGGAACGAACGGGAAAACAGGTAATCCCCGACCAGCACGCTGGATTTGTTGTCCCATAGCAGGTTCGCCGTGGGCCGGCCCCGCCGCTGTCCGCTTTCATCCACCACGTCATCGTGCAGCAAGGTGGCGGTGTGAATGAATTCCACCGTCGCAGCCAGCCGCAGGTGGTGCTCGCCCTCATAACCGCACATTTCCGCCGTCGCCAGCGTCAGCATCGGGCGCAGGCGCTTGCCGCCTGCCTCGACCAGATGTGCCGTCACTTCGGGGATACGCGGCGCGTGCCGCGACGCCATGCGCGCCCGGATCAATGCGTTCACGGCCTCCATGCTGCCCGCCAGATGGTCGGCCAGTTGCTCATGCGGTTTGCTTGCAGCTTTGTCCAGGCTCATCACACCTCTGCGACATGGCTCGACAAGACGCGCTCCATGCTCTTAAGTCCTCACCATGAAACAGCTTCTCAGAACCAACGATCCGACCGCGATCGCCTTTGCCAAGGCCCTGCTTCAGGGCGAGGGTATAGACTGCTTTGAAATGGACGTAAACATGAGCGTCCTCGAAGGTTCCATCGGTATTTTACCACGTCGCATCATGGTCGCTGACGCCGATCACGCGGCCGCTGCCAATGCCTTGCGTGAAAATGGGCTGGAGCCTGATGAGTAATGCCGAGCTGACCCACGATGCCTATTTGAACGGGCGATTTCGGGTCTGGCAGCCTGCACGCGGGTATCGCGCCGGGGTTGATCCGGTGCTTTTGGCAGCTTCGGTGCCGGCGCGCGCGGGGCAAAGCGTTCTGGAACTTGGCTGCGGTGTGGGAGTGGCCAGCCTTGCGTTGGCGACGCGCGTGTCGGGCCTGCGCCTGACCGGGATCGAGGCGCAGGCGCTCTATGCCGATCTGGCGCGTGACAACGCTGCGCAGGCCGGCATAGATCTTGATGTTATCACTGGCGATCTGGCCCATATGCCCGCCCCCCTGCGGCAACGGCAGTTCGACCACGTTATCGCCAACCCGCCTTATTTCCTTTCCGATACGCGCACCCCCGCGCGTGATACCGGGCGCGAAACAGCCCATGCCGAGGCAACGCCGCTGGCCGATTGGATCGACGCCGCCAGCCGGCGCACCGTCCCGCGCGGCACTCTCACCCTGGTTCACCGCGCAGAACGCCTTGCCTCACTTCTGCCCCTGGTCGAGGCGCATTTCGGCAGCATCGAGGTGTTGCCGCTGGTGCCGCGTGCGGGGCGGGCGGCCGGATTGATCTTGCTCAGGGCGCGCAAGGGCGGTCGCGCGCCGCTCTGCTTGCATCATGGGTTGGTCATGCACGAAGGGGCCGCCCATGACGGCGACCGTGAAAGTTACAGTCCCGAATTGCGCGCGGTGCTGCGCGACGGCGCTGCCTTGTCATGGCCGCCTGCGCGTGGATCGTGAAAATGCCGCAGGAAAATCATTGCCGATCATTCAAACGCGTCGTGACAGGATGACAGTTTTATGATGCACTGAAAGATGCATTACATTGAGAGGAGGATGCCAATGAGCTTGAGTTCGCATGTTGAGGAACTGAAGAGGAAACACCATGCCCTCTCGGAACAGGTGGAAACGGCGCAACGCGCCCCCGGCGCAAGCGATGCGGAAATCGCTGACATGAAAAAACAAAAGCTCCGACTGAAAGAGGAAATCGAGCGTTTGTCGGCCAACGCCGAGTAACTTCGATACACTCGACAGGGCACGCCCGCAGGCGTGCCCTCAGCCAGAAAAGCCGCCCGTCTTAATCGCGAATCGGCTTCAGGTATTCCCGCTCCAACCGCTCACGCAGATGCGCGTGTTGCTTGGGGAGCTTCAGGGTTTCGCCCAGGTGCGCGATGTCTTCGTCGCGGTCAAAGCCCGGCTCGTTCGTTGCCACTTCGAACAGGACGCCGCCGGGGCTGCGAAAGTAGATTGCCCAGAAGTAATCGCGGTCGATCACCGGCGTCACCTGGTACCCCGTATCCAGAAGGGCGCGGCGCACGTCGGTTTGCGCCTCGCGGTCGTTGACGGAAAACGCGATGTGATGGACCGATCCGGCCCCCTGATGCGCCTCTGGTGCGTTTTCCAGGGTTTCGATTTCAACCACGTTGGCGCCGTTTCCGCCCGGCATGACAAAACGGCTGATCGCTCCGTCCTGCCCGGCGTCCTCGTATCCCATGAAACGCAGCAATTCGGCGTTCGCGCCACCGTCGGCCAGTCGCATGCTGACCGAATGAAAGCCCCGGATCGCGTAATCCTCGGGCACCTGTCCATGGCGCCACGGTGTGCGCGTGTCATCTGTTTCGACCAGCGCGAAACCATCGCCATCAGGGCCGGCCAGGGTCAGGCGCTGCTCACCAAAGCGCGCCTCACGCTCCAGGCCGCCAACCCCAAGCCGTGACAGCCGATCTTGCCAGAATGTCAGCGCGCCGTGCGGGACGGCAAAGGCTGTCTCGCCCACTTCGCCGGTCCCCGCCCGGCCGCGGCGGGCGCCGGGAAAGGGGAAATAGGTCATGACCGATCCAGGCGTGCCGGCCTCGTCCCCGTAATAGAGGTGGTAAACCTCGGGCGCATCGAAGTTCACGGTTTTCTTGATGCGCCGCAGACCCAAGGTCTTGGTAAAGAAATCGTTGTTCACCTGCGCATCGCTGGCCAGCGCTGTCACATGGTGCAGTCCGTTGATGTTCTTGATCATGGCGTGCCTCCTTTGCCCTGATCATATGAACATTCATGATACCTGATAAACATGCGCTACGGCGCGCAACTTGTGCAAGGGTGCACATGAAAAGCCCCCGCCGCGAGGGGCAGGGGCCAATCCTTGCTCCATTAGGCGGGGTCAGACGAAGAACTGCCCGCCATTGGCCGAGATGGTCGATCCGTTGATGAAGCTTGCATCGTCCGACGCCAGGAAGGTCACGCAGCGCGCGATCTCTTCCGGTTCGCCAAGGCGGCCCGTGGGGATTTGTGCGACAATGCTGTCGCGAACCTTCTCGGGCACCGCCATCACCATTTCCGTTGCGATATAGCCGGGGCAAATCGCGTTGGCGGTGATGCCCTTGGCCGCGCCTTCCTGGGCCAGGCTTTTCACGATGCCCAAATCACCCGCCTTGGTTGCGGCATAGTTCGCCTGCGCGAACTGGCCCTTCTGCCCGTTGATCGAACTGATCACGAT
>CAZOKA010000279.1:0-3532 GCA_964580265.1 uncultured Rhodobacterales bacterium
CATCCGACACGAAGGCATCGAGCAGGGTGGATTTGCCCATTCCCGGATCGCCCGTCACCAGCACCGCGGCGCGCGCGCCGCCCGCGGCCGTGTCGCGGGCGTCACGCAGGGCGTGGGCCTCGGCCTCGCGTCCAAGCGGGCGGGTGTTGTCCCGCCCGCCGTCCCGGTCGGCCGAGTCGCTGCGGCCGGTCAGCAGGGCGACCCGGGCGTCGTCCTCGATGCCGCGCAGCGCCGTGCCGGGGCGGTTTCCAGCCTGCTGATCTCGTATGGTGTCAGCGCCAACCGTATCCTGACCGTCGGACGTGGCGAGGATCAGCCGATCGCGTCGAACCTGACGCCGGAAGGCCGCGCGCAGAACCGCCGCGTCGAGATCGTGATTCTGCCGCAGGCGCAGTGACCGGAGTGCGATGCCGGGCGGGGTGAGTCGCACCGATGACCACCTCTCGCCCGGTACACAGGCCGGGCAAGGCCCGCGTTAGCCCGATTTGCGCGCGTGCAGCGCTGCCAGCCCGGCCTGCGCCGCACAAGCGGCCGTGAGCCGTTCGGGCCGTGCGCCTTGGGTAGCCAGCGCATCGGCATAGGCATCCGCCAAAGCATCCTCGCCGATCAGCACGATCTGCTGGCCCAGCCAATAGGGCCGCGCGGCGGCCAATTCGGCCCCGACAAGGTGGCCTAGGATCGCGGGGCAATCTCCACCAACATCGGCCTGCGCCAAGTGCGCGGCCAGCCGTTCGGGCCGCGCCATGGTATCGCCCAGAGCATCCGCATCCGCAGTGCCGTCGCCGCCCAGAAGACGCGACAGGCGCGGGGTCAGGAAGCTGGCGAAACTGACAACCTCGCCGGCGCTGACATGCGCCCAATGTGTTTTGTCAGAACCCTGCAAAAGCGCCACGCCGTCCCAGTTGGGCCGATGCGCCAACGCGCCGGACAAGCGCAGGCAGGCGGTGGCGGGCAGCAGGCCGGGCGGCGCGTCTTGCGACAGTGGCGAGGGCGCGCCGGTTTGGGGGAGAATGGCGGCGGGCACGGGGCGCACGAAAGCAGTGGTGCGATCGCTGACGATCAGTGCGCCTGCATCGCCGAGACGCGCCTGTACCTGCGCAGCACTGTCGCCATGCGCCGATGCGGCCACCAGCCCGTCAGCGTCAAAGCCCCAGCCTTGCGCGGTCTGCGCCCCCTCTTCGATCCCGATCCATAAAACATCTGACATGCGCCATGTCCTACGCGGGCGGCGCAGGCCGGTCAATCAAGCCGATCCAACCCCGTGCCGAGAGCCGAGCGCGCGCTGCGCGTCGTATTGCGACAGGAACACCTGCCCGGTCATGTCATCCAGGAAATGCACCCGCTTGAGGCGGTCCATGACCGGACCCTTGACCTCGGACATGTGGAGGGTGATGCCCATGTCGGACAGGCGGCGGTTGATCTCTTCCAGGCTTTCCAGCGCGGACATGTCGATCTCGTTCACGGCCGAGCACATCAGCACGACGTTGCGGATCGGCTCGTCGCGCGCGACGCGGTCATAGATGTAATCCTCAAGGAACCGGGCATTGGCGAAATAAAGGCTTTCGTCTATCCGCAGGGTCACCAGCGTCGGGTCGGTTTCGACGGTGTGGCGCAGGATATTGCGGAAATGCTGCGTGCCGGGGACAAGGCCGACCTCGGCCACGTGGGGGCGCGATGTCTTGTACAGGAACAACCCGATCGACAGGATCACCCCCGCCGACACACCGGTTTCCACGCCGAACCCGAGGGTCAGCACGATGGTCGCGGCGACAGCGGCAAAATCCACCCGCGAATAGCGCCATGTGCGCGCAAGGATCGAGAAATCAACCAGGCTCAGCACGGCAACAATGATTGTCGCGGCCAGCGTCGCCTTGGGCAGGAAATACAACAGCGGCGTCAAAAGCAGCGCAGCCAGCAGGATACCGATGGCGGTAAAAGCCCCGGCGGCGGGCGTTTCGGCGCCAGCGTCGAAATTGACGACCGAGCGGGCAAAGCCGCCGGTGACCGGATAGCCGCCGGTGACGCTGGCCGCGATGTTGGCGGTGCCGAGGCCGACCAGTTCCTGATCGGGCACGATACGCTGGCGCTTCTTGGCGGCGAGCGTCTGCGCGACCGACACGGATTCGACGAACCCGATGATCGAGATCAGCAGCGCCGAGACGAACAGCGACGACCAAAGATCGGCATCAAAAGCGGGCAATGTCAGCGGCGGCAGGCCCATCGGCACCTCGCCCACGATGGCGACGCCGTGCCCGTTCAGGCCCAGCACCCAGACCGCCAGCGTGGTTATCGCCACGGCGCCGACGGGACCGGCCTTGGTCAATATATCGGCGCTGCGTGCGCCGAAGCCCGAGCGCAGCAGCAGCGGCTTGAACCCCTTGCGCACCCAGAACAGGAACGCGGTGGCGGCCACGCCGATCACCGCGGTGATCGGGTTCATTGTGGTGAGGTTTTCCAGCAGGGAGCCCAGAAGAGTGGGCAAGGAATGGCCATGCGCCTCGACCCCGAGGATATGCTTGAGCTGGCTGGTCGCGATCAGGACGCCCGACGCGGTGATGAACCCGGCGATCACAGGATGGCTGAGGAAATTGGCGACAAACCCGAGGCGCAGCAGCCCCAGCACTGTCAGAATCAGCCCGGAAATCAGCGCCAGCGTACCCGCCGCCACGGCGATCTGCGCCGGGTCAGTCAGGCCCAGGTTACCCACCGCCGCCGCCGTCATCAGCGACACCACCGCCACCGGCCCGACCGCCAGCGCGCGGCTGGTGCCGAACACGGCATAGGCCACCAGCGGCAGGATCGAGGCATAAAGCCCCATTTCCGCCGGCAAACCCGCCAGCAGCGCATAGGCCAGCGATTGTGGAATCAGCATGATCGTCACGATCACCGCCGCAACCGCATCCGATGTCAGGGTGTCGCGATCATAGCCCTGTGTCCATTGCAGGATCGGCAGGTGACGCGCGAGGCGGGCACGGCCGGGAAGGAGCGGTTTCATGTCCATATCCTTGGCATGTGGTAGGGTGGGCTAAATGGGCGCAGGGCCTAACGAGCGGAGACCTTTTCGGGTTTGGCCAGCCACTCGCGACCTCGCAGCATCGCCTTCCAGTAGACCGGCGGCAAAAGCTGTTCCTTGAGCCACCACGCCGCGCGCGTCGGTTTGGTGCCATCGATCACCCACTTGGGGAAACTGGGCAGCAACGCCCCGCCATAGCCGAATTCGGCCAGCACGATCTTGCCCCGTTCAACCGTCAGCGGGCAGGAGCCGTAGCCGTTATAGATCGCAGTGGGGGATCTGCCGTCGATGTCGTCGGCCACGTTCTCCGCCACCACGGGTGCCTGCATCCGGGCCGCCGCGGCGGTTTTCGCGTTGGGGGCGTTCATCACGTCGCCCAGCGACCAGATATTGTCATACCGCGCATGGCGCAGCGTGGACTGGTCCACGTCCACCCATCCCGATGCGGCGTCGGCCAGCGGCGAGACGCGGATGAAATCGGGGGCGCATTGCGGCGGGGTGACGTGCATCATGTCGAAC
>CAZOKA010000280.1:0-3493 GCA_964580265.1 uncultured Rhodobacterales bacterium
AAGGTGTTCAAGGGCAAGAAGATGGCCGGCCACATGGGCGCTGCGCGGGTGACGACGCAGAACCTTCAGGTGGTCAAGACCGATTCCGATCGTGGGCTTATCATGGTCAAGGGCGCGGTTCCCGGCTCCAAGGGGGGCTGGGTGACGGTCAAGGACGCGGTGAAGAAACCCTTCCCCGAGAACGCGATCCTGCCTGCCGCGCTGAAGTCCGCCGCCGAGGAAGCCGCGCGCGCTGCTGAAGAAGCCGCCGCACAGGCCGCCGCCGAAGCCGAGGCCGCCGAAAAGGCCGCTGCGGAAGAAGCCGCTGCCGCCGAGGAAGCCGCCCTGAAAGAGGCCGAGGCCGATATTCAGGCCGAGAAGAAGGACAGCGACGAATGAAACTCGACGTGATCAAACTGGACGGCGGCAAGGCCGGCACCGTTGATCTTGGCGACGAGATCTTCGGCCTGGAACCGCGTACCGATATCCTGCACCGTGTGGTCCGCTGGCAGCGCAACAACGCGCAGGCTGGTACTCACAAGGTCAAGACCCGCTCGGAGACGTCCTATTCCAGCAAGAAGATCTATCGCCAGAAGGGAACCGGCGGCGCACGCCACGGTGACCGCAACGCGCCGATCTTCCGCAAGGGTGGTATCTACAAGGGGCCGACCCCGCGTAGCCACGGGCACGAGCTGACCAAGAAGTTCCGCAAGCTGGGGCTGCGCCACGCGCTGTCGGCCAAGGCCAAGGCGGGTGAATTGGTTGTTCTGGAGGATGCGCAGGCCGAGGGCAAAACCGGCGCGCTCGCGCGCCAGGTCAAGAACTTGGGCTGGAAGCGTGCGTTGATCATTGACGGCGCCACCGTGGATGAAGGGTTTGCCAAGGCGGCACGCAACATCGACGGGCTGGATATTTTGCCGTCAATGGGCGCAAACGTCTATGATATCCTCAAGCGTGACACTCTGGTGATCACCAAGGCGGGTATCGAAGCACTGGAGGCTCGGTTGAAATGAGCGCGAAGCCAGAACATTACGATGTGATCCGCCAGCCGGTCATCACCGAAAAGGCCACTATGGCGTCCGAGAGCGGCGCGGTTGTGTTCGAGGTGGCGATCGACGCTAACAAGCCCCAGATCAAAGAGGCCGTCGAGGCACTGTTCGGGGTCAAGGTCAAGGCGGTGAACACCACGATCACCAAGGGCAAGACCAAGCGCTTTCGCGGCCAATTGGGCAAGCGCAAGGACGTCAAGAAGGCTTATGTGACCCTGGAAGAGGGAAACACTATCGACGTGACCACGGGTCTCTGATAGGTAGCCGCGAATCCTACATGGCCCCGCTGCAGTCGGGGCCATGACTGTTCAGTCGGGGACCCGAAAGGGGCCCTATATCCCGGGCACCCAAGGGGGCCTGAAAATCAGGCGGCAGAGCCGCCTCATAGCAAACGGAAGACAGAAAGCATGGCACTCAAGTCGTATAAGCCGACGACGCCGGGCCAGCGCGGGCTGGTGCTGATCGACCGTTCGGAGCTTTGGAAAGGACGTCCGGTCAAGGCCCTCACCGAGGGTTTGACCAAGAATGGCGGCCGAAACAACTCCGGGCGGATCACGATGCGCCGCAAGGGCGGCGGGGCGAAGCGTCTCTATCGTATCGTCGATTTCAAGCGCAACAAATCCGAGATCACGGCCACCGTCGAGCGGATCGAATATGACCCGAACCGCACCGCGTTCATCGCGCTGATCAAGTACGAAGACGGTGAGCAGGCATATATTCTTGCTCCGCAGCGCCTGGCGGTTGGTGACAAGGTAGTTTCCTCGGCCAAGGCGGACATCAAGCCCGGCAACACGATGCCCTTTTCGGGGATGCCGATCGGGACGATCGTTCACAACATCGAACTGAAACCCGGCAAGGGTGGCCAGATCGCGCGCGCCGCGGGCACTTACGCCCAGTTCGTCGGCCGTGATGGCGGATATGCGCAGATCCGGCTCAGTTCCGGCGAGTTGCGCATGGTTCGTCAGGAATGCCGGGCTACGATCGGTGCCGTGTCGAACCCCGATAACAGCAACCAAAACCAGGGCAAGGCCGGCCGTATGCGCCACAAGGGTATTCGCCCCAGTGTTCGCGGTGTTGTCATGAACCCGATCGACCACCCACATGGTGGCGGCGAAGGCCGTACCTCGGGCGGCCGTAACCCGGTGACCCCTTGGGGTAAGCCGACCAAGGGTGCGCGCACCCGCAACAAGAACAAGGCGTCAAGCAAGATGATTATCCGCTCGCGGCACGCTAGAAAGAAAGGGCGTTAATCCATGGCTCGTTCTGTTTGGAAAGGCCCCTTTGTCGACTCTTATGTGCTAAAGAAAGCCGAAGCGTCGCGCGAATCGGGCCGCAATGAAGTGATCAAGATCTGGTCGCGTCGCTCGACGATCCTGCCCCAGTTCGTGGGTCTGACGTTCGGCGTCTACAACGGCAAGAAGCATATCCCTGTCAACGTCACGGAAGACATGATCGGTCAGAAGTTCGGTGAGTATTCGCCGACCCGGACCTATTATGGTCATGCCGCAGACAAGAAAGCGAAGCGGAAGTAAGTCATGGGCAAGGAAAAGAACCCCCGCCGCGTGGCCGACAACGAAGCAATGGCAAAACTGCGCATGCTCCGTACGTCCCCGCAAAAGCTGAACCTCGTGGCGGCGATGATCCGCGGCAAGAAGGTGGACAAAGCGCTGACCGATCTGGCGTTTTCCAAAAAGCGCATCTCGGACGACGTGCGCAAGTGCCTTCAGTCGGCCATCGCCAATGCCGAGAACAACCACAACCTCGATGTGGACGAATTGATCGTGGCCGAAGCCTATGTTGGCAAGAACTTGGTCATGAAGCGCGGTCGTCCGCGGGCACGTGGCCGGTTTGGCAAGATCCTGAAGCCGTTCTCGGAGCTTACCATCAAGGTGCGTCAAGTTGAGGAGCAAGCCTAATGGGTCAGAAAATCAATCCGATCGGCATGCGCCTTCAGGTCAACCGCACCTGGGATAGTCGCTGGTACGCCGACACCAAGGATTATGGCGATCTTCTGCTGGAAGATCTCAAGATCCGTGATTTCATCAAGAAAGAGGCCAAGCAGGCCGGGATCAGCCGTGTGATCATAGAGCGTCCGCACAAGAAGTGCCGCGTGACGATCCATGCCGCACGCCCCGGTGTCATTATCGGCAAGAAGGGCGCGGATATCGAGACGCTGCGCAAGAAGCTGGCGGCGATGACGGCGAGTGAGCTGCATCTCAACATCGTCGAGGTTCGCAAGCCCGAACTGGATGCCGCACTGGTTGGCGAGAATATCGCGCAGCAACTTGAGCGCCGCGTGTCTTTCCGCCGCGCCATGAAGCGTGCCGTGCAAAACGCCATGCGCATGGGGGCCTTGGGTATCCGGGTCAACGTCGCGGGTCGCCTTGGCGGTGCCGAGATCGCGCGGACTGAGTGGTATCGTGAGGGCCGTGTGCCCCTGCATACCTTGCGCGCCGACATCGATT
>CAZOKA010000281.1:0-3477 GCA_964580265.1 uncultured Rhodobacterales bacterium
TCAGCCCGTTTGATAATTCCAATACGAAGAAGGAAGGGGTAAGCTGGACCTATAATGTTGCCGCTCAGGCTCTTTGGCCGCATCCAACCCACGTTCGCTGTCCCCTTGGGTAGCTCGACTTAGCTAACCGGACACTGGTCATGATGATGATCTTCATAGGGTCGGAGTATCTTCCTCAGGTGCTCGCAGATGTCTTGTTCGGTGTAGTCGTGCAGATGTCCTTCGTCGTCGATACACGGATTCCCAAATTCTTCAAGCAGTTCCTTTTTCAGCTCAGCAGGGACGTACCAGATTCGCCAGACTCGTAGAATTTGATTCAACATTCTCCTGGTAAGCAGCATATCGCTCCCAGGTTGTGGGGTCGGCCACGATAATCCCCTTCTTGTAGGAAACGCCGCCGGCTACGACTCGAACTCGCTCTCGATAACGACCCTCACCAAGTGATCGTCAATAAGCTTTTGATTTCGCCCGGTTGCAGCCATCAGGGAGGCGGTAGCCACATTGTTCACCATGCGGGGGATGCCCTCACAGTATTCATGCACCACCCCTATGGCGGCTTGGGTGAAAATCTCCGCCGGAGCCTTGACCGCCGCCAGGTGCCTGGAGATGTAGGCAGTTGCTTCCTCCTTGCTCAGCGCCGGCAGGTGGAAGCGCATGTTCACGCGCTGGGCGATAGCTTTATTTACCTGAAGCTTCAGCGTTTTCCGCAGCTCCGTCTGGCCTACCAGTATCAGACTCAAGGCGCTATAGGAGTCCATCCGCAGATTCAATAGGAAACGAATTTCTTGCAGCATCTCTCGCGAGAGCAGATGGGACTCATCCACAATCACTACCGGGGTTTTCTTGTCGTTATCCAAAAGCACTGCCAGGGCCTTTTGAAACTGCCGTTTGGCGTCGCCCCGGTAGAACCTCGGCTCATAACCCAACTCGTGCAGGGTCTCCCAGTAAAAGTTTCGGGGTGTCAGCACCGAATCGGAAATATAGAGGACGTGATAGCGATTGGCATCCAGTCCCTGGCTAAACTTGCGGATGACAGTAGTTTTGCCGGTGCCGGTATCGCCGGTAAAGATGCCGAAGGCCCGCGTCCGCGCCACGTAGTTGAGCCGCCCCAGCATCTCTTTACCGCTCTCCGTCTCCAGCAGGTGATTCACGGTAATGTCCCGGGAGAAAGGCGTGCCGGTAAAGCCGAAGAAAGCCTCAAACATGGTCGTTGCCCTCCCCACCCAGGCGGAAGGCGCCGAGTTGCTGCTTCAGCCGCTTCTTGCTTTCCGCCTCAAATAGCCGCAATAGTCGGGACTGGCTGGCCTTCTCCAGCTCTTCTACCGGCTTTTTCACGTTGTGGTTGTATTCGCCGATAGCCAGCGGCGAAACCAGCTTCTTCTTTTCGCCGCCATACCAGACCTCCACCGCAGACAGATCGAAGGGGTCGTAGCGCACCAGGACTTTCTTCCGGATATACTCTACGCCGACATCGTAATGCACGCGGGAGAGGGAGATGCAGCCGCTCTTATCCACCGTGGGGGT
Source organism: uncultured Rhodobacterales bacterium (assembly GCA_964580265.1). Lineage (GTDB taxonomy): Bacteria > Pseudomonadota > Alphaproteobacteria > Rhodobacterales > Rhodobacteraceae > Sediminimonas. The sequence continues at coordinate 1,525 of CAZOKA010000281.1, forward strand.
CTTCTCCCACAGGAAGGCGTCTCTCAATGCTTCCGGACCGGGGAAGCGCAAGGCTTTAGTATCCTGGGTAAAAGCCTCAGCCGGGGTCTTCCCGGCCAGAGCCGAGTGCTCCCGGTGGTTGTAGCCTTCCGATAGCCAGGCGCGAAAAAGGCCGTTGAGCCGCTCCAGGGTCTGGGGCTTCTCCAGGCGCGCTTCCTGGATGAACTCATCTACTGTCCGGTTCCAGCGCTCGATCTTCCCTTTCGCCTCGGGAGAATAAGCCCTGGTGTTCAGGTGCCTGATGCGCAGCCTGGCGCAGGCAAGCCGCAGCCACTGGGAGATGAAAATCTTGCCCTGGTCGACATAGAGGTTATCGGGAGCGCCGCACTTTATGATGGCTTTACGCAGGGTGTCCTCCAGCACCGGCAACTTCTGGTTATCGTAAAACTCGCCGTGGGCCACCAGCCGGGTGGCGTCATCGATCATCGCCACCAGGTAGGTGCGCATCTTGTGACCGGGATGGTCGGGGTCAGGCAGGTAGGGTCCATACTTGATGTCGGACTGCCAGAGCGTGTTCCTGCCTTGCCGGACAAAGCGCCGGCTAGCGACCTGCTTCTGCTCCGCCTTGATCTCCCGGCCGCTCAGGCCACGCTGTCTGAGGTGGCGTTCCAGAGTCGAACGGGCGACGTTATAGCCTTCGCTCTTGAGGAGTTGGTGTATCCTCTCGGCGCTCCGGCCGGGCAATTCCCGCCGCATTTCGGCGGCCAGCGCTAAGGCATCCACCGGAATAGCCTTGCAGGTCCCCTTGTCCCGGCGCTCCCCGGGCAGCAGGGCCTCAAAACCACCTTGCCTGAAAGCGGCGACATAACGGCGCAATGTCCGGGCCGAGACGGCTTCCCGTGTCTGGACCAATTGCCGGATGGTGCGCTTTTCGCTTTCGGACAAACCGTCCTGCAAAAGTGGGATGATAATCCGGTAGCGCCGCAGCCCCTCTTCCCTTGCTTTATCCAAAGCCTCCTTTCTCATAGGTGTCATCTCCTTTTAAAAGATTTGACCCCAGTGTAGGCCACCTTATGGCGGACGGGGAAGGCAAAGTGGGTGGGCAGTTTTCAGCCAGTACAGGGTCTTGACCATCACCGTCCACCGGGAGGGTAAAGCCGGCAGACGGGACAGGGCTTTTTCCAGCCTCTCCAGGGTGTGAGCACGGCCCATGAAACTGGGCCTACGGCCAAATACCTGATAGGCCTTCGATTCCAGCGTTCCGGCCCATTGCGGCAGCTTATGGCTAAACTCGCTCCACCAACGTCGCAGGGTGCTTTCGTCTGCTTCAGAAGGCGATTGGGAGAGCCGGCCACCGTCAAACAGGTGGCGCAGGACGGCCTCAATCTCCGATGCCGCGTAGTGCTTGAAGGGTAGCAGAAAGTCCGGCAGGCGAGTGATGGTCTTCTTACATCGAGGACAGAGAAAGCGGCGTACCAGGCACCATTGCCGGGTATCTCGAATCCTTGCCAGACGCTTACGAGTGCCGTGCCCCTGGAGTCCCCGCCCACACCGAAGGCAGCTGGTGAGTCCGTCTTGAGGGGATTGAGCTGAATATGGTAGTATCAGGACACATATGGAACCTGCTTTTCAGAAGTCTCTGGCCGGAGCGTTGATGAAAAGCAGGTTCTCTCCTTTTACCCCACATCATACATCAGTACGGTCATCTACCTAAAGCTGTACCCGGTCATCTACTCCGGGCGGAAACATCATCACTCTGGAAGTAGCAAAAGCATTGATAATCCATTGGCGTAAAGAATATAATCAAATCCAACCACCAATTTATCATGCATAGCGTGTATATAATAAGTATCCCGAGAAAACGGTATCAAGAGAGGTATGATTATGACAGATATCAAAGCAATTGACGGTTTGATTCTTCGACCCAAGGCGCTCGGTACATCGAAAGAAAAAGCATTAGAGAAGGAGAGGGCT
>CAZOKA010000282.1:0-3447 GCA_964580265.1 uncultured Rhodobacterales bacterium
GGGAACACCTCCTGGTGCATCTTGCGGCAGTAGATGCAGCCGCGCTGCTCGACGATGATCGCAAGGCGCTTGCCCTCGGCGTTGGCCTCGGCCAGATCCTCGGACAGATCCTTGAAGGTGTTGCGCATCCAGTCGGTCTTGTGCAGGCCGTCGTCGCCCATCGTGGCCTCGGCCGCCGCCGGCAGCGCCAGCGCCATCAGCATGGCGATTGCTGCAACCAGTCGTTTCATGTCCTTTCCTCCCATTGCTGTGAATCGGGTGATGTCAAATTGCGCTGAAGGCCGGGAACGTCTCCAGCATCCAGTTGGCGATCTCGTTGACGCGGTTCGTCACCAGCAGGATGGCGAACACGATCAGCAGCAGCCCCATCGCCTTTTCGACCTTGGGCAAATGCCGGCGGAACCGCGAGACGAAGCGCATGAACGGCTTGATGAACACCGCCGCCACCACGAAAGGCAGCGTCAGCCCCACCCCGAACACCAGCAGCAGGCCAAGCCCCTGCATCGCCGTTTCCTCAAAGCTGGCGGTCATCACCACCGCGGTCAGCACCCCACCGACGCAAGGCGTCCACCCCGCGGCGAAGGCCAGCCCCACCACGTAGGAGCCGAGAACCGACATGTTGGCGGTATCGCCCGCCTCCATCTGGAACTGGCGATTGAGAAACCCGATGCGGATCACCCCGAGGAAATGCAGCCCCATCAGCGCGATGATCGCCGCGGCGGCGAGGCGGAACTCGTCCTGGTAGGCGCGGAACGCCTGGCTGACGGAAAACGCCGCCGCCCCGAGCAGCACGAAGACGGTTATGATACCCAGCGAGAACATCACCGCCGACAGCACCGCGCGGCGGCGGATGTCGGCGGGCAACTCGCCCGCCTCGTTGAGCGCGGCCATGCCGGAGCCAGCCATGTAGCTGAGGTAGAACGGAACAATCGGCAGGATGCAGGGCGAAAAGAACACGATCAGCCCCCCGGCGAAAGCGCTCCAGAGTGATACGTCCATTCAGCGTCTCCTTGAAACATTAACATATTCATATTATGTTTTGCGAAAGTGATACGTCAATTGGAATTCCCGATGATCCCTGTTGCCTCGATCCGCCGCCGCGCCGCGGCCTTGCTTATCGGTCTTGGGGCGCTGGTCTTGCCCGTGATGGCGCAGGCCGCGGACCTGATCATGGTAGAGCGGCAGGGCTGCCACTATTGCATCGCGTGGAAGGAAAAGCTGGGCCCGATCTATCCCAAGACGGAGGCGGGCAAATTCGCGCCGCTGACAATGGTGGACATCACCGAGGGCGCCCCCGAGGGGGTCACCTACAACGCGCCGGTGGTTTACACGCCGACATTCATCCTGATCGAGGAGGGCCGCGAGCTGGCCCGGATCGAGGGATATCCGGGCGAGGATTTCTTCTGGGCGCTGCTGGAGAAGATGCTGATCGAAAAAACCGGGTTTCCCGGCGCGAGCTGAGGCGCGAAAGGTTCCACCTTACATTGCTGGATATTTTCGCGTTATAACCCGCTGAACGGATCGAAAAAAGCTTCACGGCCGATGCGGCCCACCAGAAGAAGCGAGCGATTGCAAGACGGGGAAGCGCCAGTGACACTGCCGGTATTCACTGAATCCATCACGTCCGACGAAATGGACAGGATCGTGGACAATGCCACGACGGCCTCCAACTTTCTCAAGGCGGTCAGCCACGAGGGCCGCCTGTTGATCCTGTGCCACCTGATTACCGGCGAGAAATCCGTGACCGAGCTGGAAGAGTTGCTGGCGGCGCGCCAGGCGGCGGTCAGCCAGCAATTGTCGCGGTTGCGGCTGGAGGGGCTGGTGATCCCCAGGCGCGAGGGCAAGACGATCTATTACAGGTTGGCCGACGATCGTCCCAAGCGTATATTGGAACTGGTCTACGATCTGTTCTGCACCGAGCCACAGGAACAGACAGGTGCGTTAAACGGGCCGCGCGACCGCGCGGCGGGGGGGGAATGCGATGTTTGACTGGATCGGCGACAACACGCTGGTGGCCCTGATCGGCGCGCTGAGCGGCGTGGCCCTGGGCCTGGCCGCGCGCCTGGGACGGTTCTGCACCATGGGCGCGATCGAGGATCTGCTTTATGGCAACTCGGACATGCGCATGCGTATGTGGATACTGGCGATCGGGCTGTCGGTGATCGGGGCGTTTACCCTGATGGCGACGGGGCTGCTGGAGCCGGAGATGTCGTTCTACCTGTCGATCCGGTGGATGCCGCTGGTGTCGATCATCGGGGGGCTGATGTTCGGCTATGGCATGGCGCTGGCGGGCAACTGCGGATTTGGCCATATCGCGCGGATCGGCGGCGGTGACATCCGGTCGCTGGTGATCGTGCTGGTGATGGGCGTGGCAGCCTATTTCGTGATGTCCGGCCCACTGGCGCCGCTGCGCGCGGCAATCATCAACCAGCAGGACGTGATCAACGAGACGCCGCCCGGCTTCGCCCACCTGATCGCCGGGGGCACCGGCCTGTCGGTGCCGGCGGTCGGAATCGTCATCGGCGCGCTCATCACCATGGGCGCGCTGGCGTCGCGCGCTTTCATGGCCGAGCGCGGCGCGGTGTTCTGGTCGGCGGTGGTGGCGATGGGTATCACCGCGGGCTGGGCCGGAAGCTACTGGGTGGCAACGGGCGGGTTTGCACCGATGCCGGTGGTGTCGCACAGTTTCTCGGCCCCGGTCGGTGAATCGCTGCTTTACATGATGACGGGATCGGCGCGCGCGCCTTCCTTCGCGGTGGGATCGGTGGCCGGCGTTGCGCTGGGCGGTTTCATCGGCTCGCTGATCAAGGGGCATTTCCGCTGGGAGGCCTGCGAAGACCCGCGCGAATTGCGCCGCCAGATGAGCGGCGCCGTCCTGATGGGTGTGGGGGCGGTTCTGGCGCTGGGCTGCACCATCGGGCAGGGCGTGAGCGCGTTCTCGGTTCTGGCCTTTTCGGCGCCCGTGACATTTCTCGCGATTTTTGCCGGGGCGGCCATTGGCCTGCGCCAGTTGATCGAAGGGTTTCAACCGGCGGAATGATCCGCCCCGATCACCGCCCGGCGAAACCCGCCGGGCCGCGCCTGTTCAGACTTTCATCTGGGTGTATTTCTTCAACTCGGTGCGCGCGACCTGCCGGCGGTGCACCGCATCGGGGCCATCGGCCAGGCGAAGGGTGCGCACATGGGTCCATTTCTGGGCCAGCGGCGTGTCCTGGCTGATGCCCTGTCCGCCGAACATCTGCACGGCCTCGTCGATCACCTTGAGCGCGACGCGCGGTGCCACCACCTTGATCTGGCTGATCCACGGCGCGGCGGCGCGGGCATCGCCCTGGTCCATCATCCACGCGGCCTTGAGGCACAGCAGGCGGGCCTGCTCGATCTCCATCCGGCATTCGGCGATAATGTCGTAATTCGCGCCCAGTTGCGCCAGCGGCTTGCCGAACGCCT
>CAZOKA010000283.1:0-3427 GCA_964580265.1 uncultured Rhodobacterales bacterium
AAGCGCCTTTTCACCAGCGTAGGATCGCCGCACCGCGGCCCGTCGATGCGCGGCTTGATCGACGGCGTCAACAGGCCATAAGCTGTCGCTACGCCTTGGCCTGATACCGCGCAGGGTGCTTTGCCGATATGGAAAAAAGGACTCAACCCTGATCCTGTGCCTCGTCCGTCAGTTCGACCGCGAGGAACCGCTCGAACGCGTCGAGGTTCACGGGCTCGAACTGGCCGAAGCCCTGCATCCAGACGCTGGCGGCGCGCAGGGCGTATGGCTCCAGCTTGCACCACTTGACGCGGCCGTGTTTCTGCTGGCTGATCAGGCCGGCGCCGGCGAGGATCGCCAGATGCTTGGATATCGCGGTCAGCGACATCTCGAACGGCTCGGCCACGTCGGTGACGGCCATGTCATCCTCCAGCAGCAGCGACAGGATCGCGCGGCGGGTCGGATCGGCCAGGGCGGCAAAGACGGCGTCAAGCTGTGTGTCCATGCCTGTAACTACTGCGAGGAGCGCACCATGGTCAACTGAATGGTTGAATATGGGTTTCGCGGCCCGGTGCCGCCCGGCGCGGCCGGCGCACCTGTCGGCGAATTTGAAATATATATGAATTACAGATGGTTAGGACGTTTTTCCTGCGCCTCTGTGGGCGCTTGACTCGGGGCGCTGGGCACACTAGCAACAGCGCAACCGTCAAGGGGGCGAGTGCGCGTGACAGATCCGGATCGCGAAAGCCGTATGAAGCAGCTCGAAGAGCGGCTTGGGGCCTACAAGAAGGCGCGCACGCCGCGCCCCCGCAAGGACGAGCCGCACAGCCAGGCGCAACATGCCTGGCGGATGGTGACGGAACTGGTTGCCGGTCTGATGATCGGCTTTGGCATTGGGTACGGGCTGGATCGCCTGTTGGGGACGATCCCCCTTTTCCTGGTGCTGTTCACATTGCTGGGCCTGGCCGCGGGCATCAAGACGATGCTGCGATCCGCGGGCGAGTTGCAGCGCAGACAGGCGGCCGAGTCCGCCGATGAGACAACGGATGCAGCCCGGCGGGCTGATGACGACGAGAGGAACGGAAATGGCGACTGAAGCGCAAGGCGAAGAAGGCGGTCTGGTTCTTCACCCGATGGACCAGTTCAAGGTCGAGCCGCTGTTCGGGGGCGACACCGTGGCGTGGTACACCATCACCAACGTGACCCTGTGGATGGCGCTGGCCATTGTCGCGGTGACAGCGCTGCTGGTTCTGGGCACCTCGCGCCGCGCGATCGTGCCGTCGCGCACCCAATCGGTAGGCGAGCTGGCGTATGGGTTCGTCTACAAGATGCTTGAGGACATCACCGGCAAGGAAGGCGTGAAATACTTTCCCTACGTGATGACCCTGTTCATGTTCATCGTGATGGCCAACTTCCTTGGCCTGCTGCCGATGGCCTTTACCACCACCAGCCATATCGCGGTGACCGCGACGATGGCGCTGATGGTGTTCCTGACCGTGACGGTTCTTGGTTTCGTGCTGAACGGCGCCAAGTTCCTGGGCCTGTTCTGGGTTCAGGAGGCGCCGCTGGCGCTGCGGCCGGTTCTGGCGATCATCGAGTTGATGTCGTATTTCGTGCGCCCGCTGAGCCACTCCATTCGTCTGGGGGGCAACATGATGGCCGGGCACGCGGTTCTCAAGGTTTTCGCGGGCTTTGCGGCGGTTGCCGCCATTGCCCCGATCTCGGTCATCGCCATCGGCGCGATGTATGCACTCGAAGTGCTCGTGGCCTTTGTTCAGGCCTACGTTTTCACCATCCTGACCTGCGTGTACCTGAAGGATGCGCTGCATCCCTCGCACTAAGGCAGGGTCAGAAATTCAAGCCAATTCCAACGTAAGGAGAGATCTCATGGAAGGCGATATCGTACAAATGGGCGCATACATCGGCGCAGGTCTGGCATGTACCGGCATGGGCGGCTCGGCCATCGGTGTGGGCAACATCGTCGGCAACTTCCTGTCGGGCGCGCTGCGCAACCCTTCGGCTGCGGCCGGTCAGACCGCCATGCTGTTCATCGGCATCGCGTTTGCCGAGGCGTTCGGGATCTTCTCGTTCCTCGTCGCGCTGCTGCTGATGTTCGCCGTCTGATCCGAGCGGAACACGATCCTTACGGCCGGGGGGACGCGATAAGCGTCCGCCCGGTGTAAATGGCAAGTTCCCAAGGAGGACGACATGGCGAGTGAAACGCACGAGGCCGCAGGTCAGGCCGCCGAGGCGGCAGCTCCGGGCATGCCGCAACTGGATTTCTCGACCTACACCAACCAGATCTTCTGGCTTCTGGTGACACTGGTCGTGATCTATTTCATCCTGTCGCGTATCGCGCTGCCCCGCATCGCCGCGGTTCTGGCCGAACGCAAGGGGACCATTTCCAACGATATCGCCACCGCCGAAGACCTGAAGGCCAAGGCAGGCGAGGCCGAGGAAGCCTATAACCAGGCGCTGGCCGATGCCCGCACCGAGGCGAACCGGATCGTTGCCGAGACCAAGGCCGAGATCAAGGACGAGCTTGACGCGGCCATGCAGGAAGCCGATGCCGAGATCGCGGCCAAGACCGCCGAGGGCGAAAAGAAAATCGCCGAGATCCAGGCTCACGCGACCGAAAGCGTCAAGGAAGTCGCCAAGGAGACCGCCAAGGAGGTGGTCGCCGCAATGGGCGCCAAGGCGGATGCCCGCACCGTGACCGCGGCCGTCAACGCCCGGCTGAAGGGGTAAGAGACATGCGTAAACTGGCAATTCTCACCACCGCCGCACTGGCCGCTGCGACGCCCGCGATGGCGGCGACCGGCCCGTTCTTTTCGCTGGGCAACACCAACTTCATCGTCACGCTCGGCTTTTTGCTGTTCGTGGGGGTGCTGATCTACCTGAAGGTGCCCGGCCTGTTGATGGGGCTTCTGGACAAGCGCGCCGAGGGCATCAAATCCGAGCTGGACGAGGCGCGCGCCCTGCGCGAGGAGGCGCAGGCGCTGCTGGCGTCCTACGAGCGCAAGCAAAAGGAAGTGCAGGAGCAGGCCGACCGTATCGTCAAGCAGGCCCAAAGCGAAGCCGCGGCCGCGGCCGAGCAGGCCAAGGACGACATCAAGGTCTCGATCGAGCGCCGCAAGCAGGCGGCCGAGGACCAGATCGCGTCGGCCGAGTCCAAGGCGATCAAGCAGGTGCGCGACCAGGCGATCGCCATCGCCATCGGCGCGGCCAATGACGTGATCACCAAGCAGATGACCGCCGCGCAGGGCAATGCCCTGATCGACGAGGCCATCAAAGAGGTGGACGAGAAGCTGCACTAAGGGCTGCATGCCCCTGCAAGAGTATTGGACCCCGGCCCGCGCGGCCGGGGTTTTTTCGTTGGGGGTATTGGTGCGTATGGCCTGTTGCGGACGTTGAAGGCCAGGCACCAATGCGCGGAATCAAGGCGCGT
>CAZOKA010000284.1:0-3427 GCA_964580265.1 uncultured Rhodobacterales bacterium
GCGGCGCTACGCGCCTTGATTCCGCGCATTGGTGCCCAGCCTTCAACGTCCGCTCCAGGCCAATTCCCGTCAAAAGATCTGCCGCGCGAAAATCGCCTCGAAATCTGGAACGCCAGTCTTGCCACAGGTCGGTTGGCACAGGTCGCTTGCAGAGGATTCCGTTCGTGGGACCGCGTTCTGCTGGGCCCGATCCGTTCGGACAAGTCGGCGAGCGTTTCAACAGAATAGGCCATCACCGGCCCGCCCCGGAACCGGAAGGGGTGAGGGAGCCATTCGTCAAGTGGCGAACACCAGTCAATCGTACGCTCGCCCCGTACAACTTGTACCAACCCGGCGGTTCGGCCAAGGGGCCCGCGCGCCTGTCAGATGCGTTTCAGACCTGCTCGACCGTCACGAAATCGGAGGGCTGGAACGCAAGGTGCCCCTTGATGCGCGCCATGTCCTCGTTCGGATTTTCATAGGACCACACGACATTGTCCAATGTCCGGCTCTTGGTCACGATCGAGAAATAGCTGGCATCGCCCTTGTGAGGGCAATGCGTGCGGTGATCGCTTTCGTCCAGAAAGGCCATGGCGATGTCGTCGCGTGGAAAGTAGATCACCGGCGGATAGCCGTCTTCGCAAAGCTCCAGCGCGTCACGGCTCTCGCCCAGTACCGCGCCCCCGGCCCGCACGACCCAGGTGCCCCCCGCTTTCGTAACCGTGATCTTTCCTGCCATGATGCCCTCCACCCGTCATATCCTGCGCTTTTCGTATGACAGAGTGATGTCACACCAGCGCAGTCGCGTCCAGCATCCACGCACGGGCGGTGTCCGACAGCAGCGGCGACAGAACCTCGCGGCACCGTGCGTGATAGGCGTTCAGCCACTCGCGCTCGTCTACTGTCAGCATCTCCGGCACGATCAGGCGGCGGTCTATCGGGACAAAGGTCAGTGTCTCGAAATCCAGCATATCGCGCGCGTCGCCGCCCGGTGGGCGCTTGGCCTCGCGCACTGTGATCAGGTTCTCGATGCGGATGCCAAAGGCGCCCTCGCGGTAGTATCCCGGCTCGTTCGACAGGATCATTCCCGGCTGTAGCGGAATGTCCGACACGCGGCTGATCCGCTGCGGCCCTTCGTGAACGCACAGGTACGCCCCCACGCCGTGGCCCGTTCCGTGATCGTAATCCTGCCCTGCCATCCAGAGCGGCGCGCGCGCCACAGCGTCGATATGCGCACCTGCGGCCCCCTTTGGAAAGCGCAGCCGCGACAGGGCGATCATCCCGCGCAGGACGCGCGTGAAACAGGCGCGCGGCTCATCCCCGACCTGGCCAACGGGCAGGGTGCGGGTGATGTCGGTGGTCCCGTCCAGGTATTGAGCGCCGCTGTCGAGCACCACCAGATCGCCATCGCGCAGGGTGCGGTTGCTGCCGCGGGTAACGCGGTAATGTATCACGGCGCCGTTGGGGCCGCTGCCGGCGATGGTCTCAAAGCTGATGTCGCGCAGCGCGCCCGTGTCGTGGCGCCGCCGCTCCAGTGCGGTGACGAGGTCGATCTCGGTCAATGTCGTCGCATCCTGGCTGTCGTACCAGCACAGGAATTCGACCATCGCCGCGCCGTCGCGCAAATGCGCGGCACGTGCGCCGGCGATTTCGGCCGAGTTCTTGCACGCCTTGGGCAGAACGCATGGGTCGCGAGCCTCGGCCACGGGCACGCCCGCCTCCTGCAACTGGGCGGCGACATCGACGGGGCAACTGGCCGGGTCGATCCGCACCGGCCCTTGCAGGCTACGCAGGGCAGGGCCGAACGCGGTTTCGGGGCGCAGCGTCACGTCGCCGCCCAGATGGGTGCGCAGGGCGTCGTCGCACTTGGCCGGGTCGGTGAACAGCGACAACTGGCCACTGTCATGCAGGATCGCAAAGCCGTGCGGCACAGGGTTGCGGGGGATGTCACTGCCGCGGATGTTGAGAAGCCACGCAATGGAATCGGGCAAGGTGGTGATCGCCGCGCGCTGACCCGCGTTGCGCAGGCTTGCGGCAAGGCGGGCGCGTTTGTCGGAATGCGACTCGCCCGCCATGTCCTGGGGGTAGGGGGTGATCGCGCCTTGGGGCGGTGGTGGTTGATCCGCCCATATCCTGTCCACCAGGCCTGGGGCCGCCCTGAGCGTAACGCCGGACCCGGCAAGGCCCTCTTCGAGCTTGCGCACCTGCTCGACCGTGTGAAGCCATGGATCGAACCCGACGACCCCGCCACCGGGCAGGGCGGCGCGCAGCCAGTCATGCAGCGTTGTCTCTGGCCAGGGCACCGGCGTGAAGTGATCCTGCGCGACCTGGTCCTTGACCTGCGTGCGATAGCGTCCGTCGATGAACACCCCTGCCACGTCCTGCACTACCGCGCAGAACCCGGCCGATCCGGTGAACCCGGTCAGCCACGCCAGCCGGTCATCATGGGGCGCGACGTATTCGCCCTGATGGGCATCGGCGCGCGGCACCAGATAGCCAGCCAGCCCGTCATGGCGCATCACCTCGCGCAGCGCCGTCAGGCGCGGCGGCCCTTGTTCGGGGTGGGCGGTGTCATCGAAGGATTGCAGCATCATCGCGCCCTGTTGATGCCCAGCATCCGCGCCCGTGCGCGCGGGTCGCTGTCGAACAGGCCGGCAAGTTGCTCTGTCATCGCGCCGGCAAGTTGGTCCACGTCGGTGATGGTCACCGCGTGCTGGTAATAGCGTGTCACGTCATGGCCGATGCCGATCGCGATCAATTCGACGATCTTTCGCCGCTCGACCAGGTCGATCACGTCGCGCAGGTGCTTTTCCAGGTAGTTCGCCGGGTTCACCGACAAGGTCGAATCGTCCACCGGCGCGCCATCCGAGATCACCATCAGCACCTTGCGCGCCTCGGGCCGCGCGGCCATGCGCCGATGCGCCCATTCCAGCGCCTCGCCGTCGATGTTTTCCTTGAGCAGCCCCTCTTTCATCATCAGGCCAAGGTTGTCGCGCGTGCGGCGCCACGGGGCGTCGGCGCTCTTGTAGATGATGTGCCGCAGATCGTTCAGCCGCCCCGGCGTTGCCGGGCGACCCTCGGCCAGCCACTTCTCGCGCGCCAGGCCGCCCTTCCACGCGCGGGTGGTAAAGCCGAGGATCTCGACCTTCACGTCGCACCGCTCCAGCGTGCGGGCCAGGACATCGGCGCAGATCGCCGCGATCGAAATAGGCCGCCCGCGCATCGAGCCGGAATTGTCCAGCAGCAGCGTCACCACCGTGTCCTTGAACTCGGTATCCTGCTCGACCTTGAAGCTGAGCGGCGTGGTCGGGTTGGCCACCACCCGCGCCAGCCGTCCGGCGTCCAGGATGCCCTCTTCCATGTCGAACTGCCAACTGCGGTTCTGCTGCGCCTGAAGGCGGCGCTGCAGCTTGTTGGCCAGCCGCCCGACAGCGCCCTTGAGCGGGTC
>CAZOKA010000285.1:0-3417 GCA_964580265.1 uncultured Rhodobacterales bacterium
TGGCCCTGTCAGAGCAGTACGTGGAAGAAGATATCCACCCCATCGACATCGTTGAACACATCGCCGAGCATCACAGCTGGGAATTCGACCGGTTGGGCGACGATCAGATCGCCATGGCCGTCGAAGGGCAGTGGCGCACATATTCGATCACCTTGGCGTGGTCCGGCTTTGACGAGACGCTGCGCATGATCTGCACGTTCGAAATGGAGCCACCCAAAGACCGGGTGCCGGCGCTTTACGAGACGCTCAATGCTGTCAACGATCAATGCTGGGCCGGCGCGTTCAGCTTCTGGGCGGCGCAGCAGTTGATGGTCTATCGCTACGGACTGGTATTGAGCGGGGGGCAAGTGGCTTCGCCCGAGCAGATCGACACGATGATCAATGCCGCGGTTCTTAGCGCGGAGCGATACTATCCCGCACTGCAACTGGTTGTCTGGGGTGATCAAAGTCCCGAACAGGCGATCGAGGTCGCCATTGCAGAGGCTTACGGGCGCGCGTAACACTGTCCCCGACCGATGATGCAATTCAGGGGAGGGGAACCCATGGACATGGAATATCTTGCGCGGCACGGGCTGGTTCTGCTGGGGTGCGGCAAGATGGGATCGGCCATGTTGCAAGGCTGGCTGAACCAGGGCCTGCCGTCCGGCAGCGTCTGGGTTGTTGATCCGGCCCCCTCTGATTGGGTCCGCGAGACCGGTGTGCACCTGAACGCGGACTTGCCGGCCAAGCCCGCAATCGCCCTGATTGCCGTAAAGCCGCAGATGATGGGCGATGCCTTGCCGGCCTTGGTCAGGATGGGGGGCGGTGACACGGTATTTCTGTCCGTCGCGGCGGGAACGCCGATTTCAACATATCAGCAGATCCTGGGTGCCAATACGCCGGTGATCCGGGCGATGCCCAACACGCCGGCCGCCGTGGGGCGTGGTATTACCGCGATCGTCGGCAATGATCGCGTCGGTGCGGCGCAGATGGACCTGGCTGAACTGCTGCTCAGTGCGGTGGGACAGGTGGTTCGCCTGGACGGAGAAGACCAGATGGACGCCGTGACCGGGGTGTCCGGCTCGGGGCCGGCTTATGTTTTTCACCTGATCGAGACATTGGCCGCCGCCGGAGAGGCCGAGGGCCTGTCATCCGACCTGGCGATGCGATTGGCCAAGGCCACGGTGGCCGGGGCCGGGGCATTGGCAGAAGCCGCAGATGAGACACCGACGCAACTGCGCATCAACGTCACCAGTCCGAACGGGACGACGCAGGCCGCATTGGAGGTTCTCATGAATGAGGAAAACGGGTTTCCGGCCCTTCTGCGCCGCGCGGTGAAGGCATCTGCGGATCGCTCAAGGGAGTTGTCCAATGGCTGAGATCACGTTCGACGACTTCCTGAACGTGGATATCCGCGTGGGGCGGATCACGCGGGCCGAACCGTTTCAACAAGCGCGCAAACCCGCGATCAAGCTGTGGATCGATTTCGGTGATGAGATCGGTGAAAGGAAATCGTCGGCACAGATTACCGATCTCTATACTCCTGATGGTTTGCCGGGTCGTCAGGTGATGGCCGTGGTGAATTTTCCGCCCCGCCAGATAGGCCCGTTCATGTCGGAAGTTCTGGTTCTGGGGGCCGCTGACGCCGAAGGACGTATCGTGCTGATCGCACCCGACAAGGACGTGCCATGCGGCGCGCGGATGCATTGATGCCCAAGGTTCTGATCACTCGCCCGATGCCCGAAAGTGTTGCCAACGCGGCATATGACGCCTTTGACACCGAGATACGCGAAAGCACCGCGCCGATGTCTGTTTCCGAGATGCGTGCGGCGCTTGCCCTTTACGATGGGGTGATGCCGACGCTTGGCGATGCCTTCGATGCCGGGGTGCTGGACGAATTCGATACGCCGCGCTGCCGAATCCTGGCGAATTTCGGTGTCGGCTATAACCACATCGATGCAGACGCGGCCCGCGCGCATGGCGTGACCGTCACCAACACGCCCGGTGCCGTGACGGACGCCACAGCGGACATCGCCATGACATTGATGTTGATGAGCGCACGCCGCGCCGCCGAGGGCGAGCGAATGGTGCGTGCGGGCCTGTGGGAAGGATGGCACCCGACACAAATGCTTGGCTTGCATCTGACCGGCAAGACCGTCGGGATCGTCGGGATGGGCAGGATCGGACAGGCAATCGCGCGGCGGTGCCATTTCGGCTTTGGCATGGAGGTTGTTTATGTCAATCGCTCGCCTCGCAAGGTGGATTTCCCTGCCAATCAACTGAATGATCTGCAGGATCTGGCAGCCAGGGCCGATGTGGTGGTGGTGGCAACGCCGGGCGGTTCCGAGACGCATCATCTGATCGGCAGTGAGACGTTGAGTGCGATGAAACCGACCGCGCACCTGGTCAATATCTCGCGCGGTGACGTGGTGGACGAGGCCGCCCTGATCGACGCCCTGCAGACCGGCAAGATCGCCGGCGCGGGGTTGGATGTGTACGAGCACGAACCAACCGTGCCCGACGCGCTGCGCGTGGCCGACAACGTGACGCTGCTGCCGCATCTGGGCACGGCCGCGCTGGAAGTGCGCGAGGCGATGGGACACATGGCATTGGACAACCTGCGCGCGTTTTTCGCGGGAAAAGAGCCGCCGAACCGGGTCTGAACCGGCTCTGGGCTTGACCTGCGCGGCGTGGTCGGGTGATCTGGTGCACCACCAGTCGATGGAGCGCCCCCATGCATCAACCCGCCATCACCGGCAGCGGTGTTTTTACTCCGCCCGAGGTCATTACCAACGCCGAGCTGGTCGAGGCGTTCAATGCCTATGCCGACCTGATGAACGCCCGCAACGCCGACGCAATAGCCGCGGGCGATGCGGAGCCGATGGAGCATTCCTCGACCGGCTTTATCCTCAAGGCATCAGGCATCGAGCAACGCCATGTTCTTGAAAAAGAGGGAATTCTCGACCCCCATCGGATGTATCCGCATTTCCGGCAACGCAGTGACGATGAGCCTGGCCTGATGACCGAGATCGCGATGGAAGCGTGCAATACCGCCCTTGCACAGGCCGGGCGCAGTGGCGCGGACATCGACCTTGTCATTTGTGCCGCCTCGAACATGGAGCGCGCCTATCCCGCCATCGGTATCGAAATTCAGAAGGAACTGGGTGCTGGTGGCTTTGCCTTCGATGTGAACGTCGCCTGTTCGTCGGCCACCTTCGGGATTCAGGCCGCCGCCGACATGATCCGCACCGGATCGGTGCGCCGTGCAATCGTGGTCAATCCCGAGATCACGTCCGGGCACCTGGAATGGCGCGACCGCGATTGCCACTTCATCTTTGGCGACGTGTGCACCGCCACGGTGATCGAGCGCGCGGACGACGCGCAGGGCGCGCATTTCCTTGTCCGCTCGACCCGCTGTGCGACGGAGTTTTCCAACAA
>CAZOKA010000286.1:0-3387 GCA_964580265.1 uncultured Rhodobacterales bacterium
TTCCTGTTGTTTTCGCGTGCTCGGTCGGTTGGTCGCGCAAACTACACCTTGCACAGGACAAGGGGAAGCGGATAGATACCGCGCAAGAGAGATGCAAACGGACGGGCGAAACATGTTTGACACGATGACCTTGACAAAGACCCTCGGCGCGTTCTGCGGGGCGCTTCTGGTGTTCCTGCTGGGCAACTGGGCGGCTGAGACGCTCTATAGCATGGGCGGAGGCCACGGCGACGAGCACGCCCAGGGCTACGTGATCGAAACCGCATCCACCGAGGCGCCCGCCGAGGAAGAAGAGGCCGCGCCCGATTTCGGCGAGGTGTTCGCATCGGCCGATCCGGGCAAGGGCGAGCGCGTGTTCAACAAGTGCCGCGCCTGTCACAAGCTGGAGGATGGCGCCAACAGCACCGGGCCGCACCTGTACGGCGTGGTCGGGCGCGACGTGGGCAGCGTCGATGGCTTTGGCTATTCCGGCGCGCTGGTCGAGGTGGCCGATGTCTGGACCCCCGAAAACCTGAGCGGGTTCCTGGAGAACCCTTCGAATTACGCGCCGGGCACCAAGATGGGCTTTGCCGGGTTGCGCGATATCGAGGACCGCGCCAACGTGATCGCCTATCTTCAGAGCGTTTCCGAATAAGGCATATCGGCGCAGCGCCCGACCGCCCGACCGTGATCGGGCGCTGCCCTTTGTCACGCATTGCAGTAGCTTCCGCGCCGCTCTTCCCCCTTCTGGAAGGCGGCCTTTTGCTTGTCCGGGGGGATCGCAGTGCCATATCACCCCGATGTGAGGCGATAGGTGCTTGAACAGGGGGCGCCCGCACCATTAGCGTGAGCGGCGGGCGCCACGCGCCGCGATCCGCATGAGGGAGGACAACCGATGCGCCAGACACGCGACAGCCAGACCGGGGCGCACCGCACGGGGCGCGCGGGGGCGGCGGGCATGGTGGCCGCGCTGGTGGTCCTGATCGCGGGGCTGGTCGCCACGGCGGCGGAGGCGGCCGGGGACGATCAGGCGATCATCAAGGCGCATGGTGTGTCCACCTTCGGCGAGTTGAAGTACGAAAAGGATTTCGATCATTTCGACTACGTCAACCCGGACGCGCCCAAGGGGGGCACGTTTTCGACCTGGGCGTTCGGCAATTTCGACAGCCTGTCGCCCTATATCCTGAAGGGCAACGCCGCCGCGCTATCGACGGTATTCTTCGACACGCTGATGACCGGGGGCCTTGACGAGCCGGACGCGATGTACGGGTTGGTGGCGCACACGGTGGAATACCCCGAAAGCCGCGAGTGGGTGATTTTCCACATGCGCCCGGAGGCGGAATTTTCCGATGGCACGCAGGTCACCGCCGAGGACGTGGTGTTTTCCTACGAGGCGCTGCGCGACAAGGGGCAGCCCTCGTACCGGGTGCTGTTTCGCGATTTCAAATCGGTCGAGGCGCTGGACAGGCACCGGGTGAAATTCACCTTCAACCCCGAGGGTGCGCTGCGCGAATTGCTGCTGTCGGCGGCGGGGTTGCCGATCTTTTCCAAGGAGTATTACGAGACCCGCGATTTCGGGGAATCGACGCTCGAGCCGCCGTTGGGATCGGGGCCTTACATGCTGGAGGAGGTGGATGCGGGCAATTCGGTGACCTACAAGCGGCGCGACGATTACTGGGCCAAAGACCTGAACGTGAACGTGGGCCAGAACAATTTCGACCGGATCACGATTGAATACTTCGCCGATTACACGACCGCGTTCGAGGCGTTCAAGGGCGGTGCCTATGCGTATCGGGAGGAGTTCCAGTCGCTGATCTGGGCGACGGCATACAATTTCCCGGCGATCAAGCAGGGGCATGTGAAGGTGGAAACCCTGCCCGACGGGCGCCCGGCGGGCACGCAGGGCTGGTGGTTCAACCTGCGGCGCGAGAAATTCAGCGATCCGCGCGTGCGCAAGGCGATTTCCATGGCGTTCAACTTCGAATGGTCGAACGAGAGCCTGTTTTACGGGCTGTATGAGCGCACCGACAGTTTCTGGGAAAACTCGGATTTGCAGGCGGAGGGGATGCCGAGCGAGGCCGAACTGGCCCTGCTGGAGCCGCTGCGCGAGCATCTGCCCGAGGCGGTGTTCACCGAGCCGGCCTTTACGCCCGCGCAGTCCAAGCCGGGCGACGTGGCCGATCGGCGGGTGCTGCGCAGGGCCAGCCGGCTGCTGGATGCGGCGGGCTGGACCGTGGGGGAGCGCGGCATTCGCACCAACGAGGCGGGCGAGCGCCTGAGCGTCGAGATCCTGAACGACAGCGCGTCGTTCGAGCGGATCATCAACCCCTATGTCGAGAACCTGAAACGGCTGGGCGTCGATGTGCGTTACGTGCGGGTGGACAGCGCGCAGTTGCAGGAGCGCGAGAAGAAATTCGATTTCGACATCACGACGCGGCGCTATGCCATGTCGATGACGCCGGGGATCGAGCTGCGCGGGATGTTCGGCAGCGACGCGGCCACCGCGCAGGGATCGAGCAACATCGCCGGCGTGTCCAGCCCGGCGGTGGACAGCCTGATCAAGGCGATCGAGAACGCCCGGTCGCGCGAGGATTTGAACGTGGCGGTTTCGGCGCTGGACCGGGTGCTCAGGGCGATGCATATCTGGGTGCCGCAATGGTACAAGCCCAGCCACAACATCGCCTGGTTCGACATGTTCGAGCGCCCCTACGAGGACACCCCGCCGATGATGGGGCTGGGGGAGATCTCGATCTGGTGGTACAACCCGCAAAAGCACCAGGCGTTGATCGACGCCGGTGCGCTGCGCCGCTGAGGGGGCCGGGATGGGCGCCTACATACTGCGCAGGCTGCTGCTGATCATTCCGACGCTGATCGGGATCATGGTGATCAACTTCACCCTGGTGCAATTCGTCCCCGGCGGCCCGATCGAGCAGGTGATCGCGCGGGTGCAGGGGCAGGGCGACGTTTTCCAGGGGTTTGCCGGGTCGGGCGACGCGGGCAGCAACGCCGCGGTGTCGGGCGACAGCGAATACGCCGGTGCGCGGGGCCTGCCGCCGGAATTCATCGAAGACCTGGAGCGCGAGTTCGGCTTTGACAAGCCGCCTTTGCAACGGTTCTTCGGCATGATGTGGAACTACATGCGGCTGGATTTCGGCGAGAGCTATTTCCGCTCGATCAGCGTGATCGACCTGGTGCTGGAGAAGATGCCGGTGTCGATCACGCTCGGCCTTTGGTCGACGCTGATTGCCTATGTCATCTCGATCCCGCTGGGCATCGGCAAGGCGGTGCGCGATGGCACGCGGTTCGACACCTGGACCAGCGGATTGATCATCGTGGCCTACGCGATTCCCGGTTTCCTGTTCGGTATCCTGCTGCTGGTGCTGTTCGCGGGGGGATCATACTGGCAGA
>CAZOKA010000287.1:0-3376 GCA_964580265.1 uncultured Rhodobacterales bacterium
GCGGCGGCCTGCGGCCGCTATTTCGCGCATTGGTGCCAAGTCTCAACGACCGCATCAGGCCTTCATACCCCCTCGCGCCAGACGTCGATCACTAGCCAGAAGAAACAGCCAGGTGCGCGCGCGGGCGACGGTCTGTCCTCTGGCCCCTTGGGGCGGGGGTTGCTACAAGGCAGCGCCGGATGGGGCGAGGAGACAAGCAAGTGACCGAAGACAACGACATGCTGACCGAGAAACAGACCGCCGCCGCGTGGTTCCGCACCCTGCGCGACGAGATCGTCGCCGCGTTCGAGGCACTGGAGGACAGCCAGCGCGTTGGCCCCACCGCCGAGTTGCCCGCCGGCCGCTTCGAGGTGAGCCAGACGCGCCGCGCCTCGGACGATGGCAGTGACGCGGGCGGCGGGCTGATGAGCGTGATGCGCGGCGGGCGCGTGTTCGAGAAGGTCGGCGTCAACGTGTCCGAGGTGTACGGACGGCTGGGCGAGCGCGCGCAGGCCGCGATGGCCGCGCGCGGCGTGCCGGGGATGGCGGATGATCCGCGTTTCTGGGCCAGCGGGATCAGCCTGGTGGCGCATATGCAGAACCCGCACTGCCCGGCGGTGCACATGAACACGCGCATGTTCTGGACCCCCGGCGCGTGGTGGTTCGGCGGCGGATCGGATTTGAACCCCTGCATCGAATATGCCGACGATACCGCCCATTTCCACGCCGTGCAGAAGCAGCATTGCGATCGTCACGATCCCGCCTATTACCCCCGGTTCAAGGCTTGGGCGGACGAGTATTTCTATATCCCGCACCGCCATCGCGCGCGCGGGGTAGGGGGGATTTTCCTGGACGATCACAACACCGGCGACTGGCAGGCGGATTTCGCCTTTATCCAAGATGTCGGCCGCGCGTTCCTGCCCGCGTTCGTGCCGATCATCGAGGCGCGGCGCGATACCCCCTGGACCGAGGCCGACCGCGACGCGCAACTGGTGCATCGCGGCCTTTATGCGGAATACAACCTTGTTTATGACCGGGGGACCAAGTTCGGGCTGGAAACCGGGCATGACGCCAACGCCGTCCTGATGAGCCTGCCGCCGCTGGCGAAATGGGTCTGACCCGCGGCGCGCTGATCCGGGCGCGCGATCGGCAAGCGTACGAACCTGACATTTGAAGGCGCGAAATGTACGTAGTGTACAATTCGCGCCCTGCGCATCAGCCGCGAATCGCGTCGATCATGCGTTGGACGTTGTCGGGGTCGGCGTCGGGGGTGATGCCATGCCCGAGGTTGAAGATATGCGGCCCGCCGCGCAGTGCCTCGACGATGTGGCGGGTTTCCGTGATCATCGCATCGCCGCCTGTAACCATATGGGATGACTTGAGATTCCCCTGAACGCAGCTATCGGGTTGCAGGTGTTTCGCGACCCATTCGGGGCTGACGGTTTCATCCACGGCGACGCAATCGGCGCCCGTGGCGCGAGCGAAACCGACATACTTGTCGCCTGCACCGCGCGGAAAGGCGATGACCGGGATACCGGGGTGGCGGCGTTTCAATTCCGCGATGATGCGTGCGGTGGGGGCGCGCGAATACTTTTCGAAATCTTCATCCTTGAGCGATCCGGCCCAACTGTCGAACAGCTTGACCACTTCGGCGCCGGCGTCGATCTGGGCCGAGAGGTATTCGATGGTCGCCTCGGTGATGCGGTCCAGCAGGGCCTCGAAAACGGGCTTGCTTTCCTGCTTGAGCGCGTGCGCCGGCCCCTGGTCGGGGGTGCCGCGCCCGGCGATCATGTAGGTCGCCACCGTCCACGGCGCACCGGCGAATCCGATCAGCGTAACCTCGCGGGGCAACGCCTGCGACAGGTTGCGCACGGTCTGGTAAATCGGCGACAGGGTTTCGTGGATGTCGGCGACAGGGCGGAGCTGATCCAGCTCCGGCTGCGAGGTGATGGTCGAAAGCCGGGGCCCTTCGCCCGTGACGAACCACAGATCGGCGCCAAGTGCTTGGGGAACAAGCAAGATATCGGCGAACAGGATCGCCGCGTCGAACCCGTAGCGGCGGATCGGTTGCAGCGTGACCTCGGTTGCCAAGTCGCTGTTATAGCACAAGGAAAGGAAATCGCCCGCCTTCGCCCGCGTGGCACGGTATTCCGGCAGGTATCGCCCCGCCTGCCGCATCATCCAGATGGGTGGCACATCTTGTGTTTCACCTGCAAGCGCGCGCAATATCGTCTTTTCAACCATGGTAATCCCCTTCGCTTGGCGCTGTCGTCACCCCCCGGCGACAAGATGTCAAGCGCTTGGGTGCTTGTCAGGACAACCTGCCGCGATTACAGGTTTTCCATGATTGCAAACCTGCCCACCCCCGCCCAACCGCTCAGGATCGGAACCCGTGGCTCGCCGCTGGCGCTGGCCCAGGCGTATGAGACCCGCGACCGGCTGTCTGCCGCCTTTGGTCTTGATCAGGAAGCCTTTGAAATCGTTGTCATAAAGACAACGGGCGACAAGGTTCAGGACCGCCCGCTGAAAGAGATCGGCGGCAAGGGGCTGTTTACCAAGGAAATCGAGGAAGCGATGACATCGGGGGCGATCGACATCGCCGTGCATTCGATGAAGGACATGCCCTCGGCGCAGCCACCGGGCCTGACACTGGATACATACCTGCCGCGCGAAGATCCGCGTGATGCGTTTGTTTCCTTGAAATATCAAAGCCTTGCGGAGTTGCCCGAGGGAACGCGCGTGGGCAGCTCCAGCTTGCGCCGCCGGGCGCAACTGCTGCACCGGTTTCCGCATCTGGAGGTGGTCGAATTTCGCGGCAACGTGCAGACGCGCCTGCGCAAGCTGGGCGAGGACGTGGCCAGCGCCACGTTCCTGGCCATGGCCGGGCTGAACCGGCTGGACATGGCGCACGTGGCCCGCTCGGCCATCGCCCCCGAGGACATGCTGCCCGCCGTCGCGCAGGGCGCCATCGGGATCGAGCGGCGCGCGGATGACAGCCGCGCCGCCGACATGCTGGCCGCGATCCACGATGACAGGACCGCGACGCTGCTGGCGGCCGAGCGCGCGTTCCTGGCGGGGCTGGACGGATCGTGCGAGACGCCGATCGGCGGGTTGGCCGAGATCACCGGCACCACGCTGCACCTGCGCGGCGAGGTGCTGCGGCCGGACGGCTCGGAGGTGATCAGCGATGCGCGTAGCGGCCCGGTCGAGGACGGGGCCGAGATCGGCCGCGCCATGGCCGCCTTTCTGCTGACGCAGGCGGGGCCGGAGTTTTTCAGCTGGCGATAGGGGGCTTTGCCGCGGTTACGGTGCTGTTTTGGGAATTGGGTGAAATGGCCTATTGCGGACGTTGGGCTATTGGCTGAAGTGCCGCGCGGTGCCCGACCGCCGGGTGGGC
>CAZOKA010000288.1:0-3353 GCA_964580265.1 uncultured Rhodobacterales bacterium
GCCGCCTCGGCCTCGGCCACCATCGGCATCACCGCCCAGGCAAAGCCCGATCCCATGATGAACAGCACGAAGAACAGCGTCCCCGCCAGCACCTCGGCCGCCAGCGCCTCGACCCCGTACCAGCCCAGCATCACCGCATCGGTCAGTTGCACGGCAAACTGCGCCACGTGGCTACCCACCAGCGGCAGGCCCAGCACCAGCGTCGCGCGCAGGTGATCGCGGTATGTGGTCGCATCGCGCATCCCATCCGACTAGCGCGCATTCGCACCGGCGGAAAGCCGTTTTCGCGCCGCGCTCGGGCGGACACACGAAAACGGCCCTGACGGGGTCACGCGGCGCACCCTCCTGACCGCGCGCCGCCAATCTGCCCCTTGCATCCGCGCGCCGCGACCCCTTCAATGGCAGGCACACTCGCGCACAACACTCGCGCAGCCATTGGAGGGCGCCCATGACCAGCCATTTCGCCACGCTCGGCGGGCAACGGTTTCACTATCTCGCATGGGGCCCCGCGGACGCGCCCGTGATGCTGCTGCTGCACGGGTTTCCCGAGTATTCCGGCGCATGGGCCGACCTGGCGCCACACCTTTCCGGGCGCTACCGTTGCATCGCCCCGGACCAGCGCGGCTATGGCCAAAGTTGGGCCCCGCCCGAGGTATCGTCCTACGGCGCTGGCGCGCTGGTGGGCGATATCTGCGCCCTGCTCGACCATGTCGCGCCCGGCCAGGCGGTCACCGTCGTCGGCCATGACTGGGGCGCGGCTGTGGCCTATGCGCTGGCGATCCGCGCACCTGCCCGCGTGGCGCGGCTGATCGTGCTCAACGGCGTGCACCCCGCCCCGTTTCAACGCGCGCTGGCCGCTGGCGGGGCACAATCGCAAGCCTCGCAATATATCGAGGCGCTGCGCGCCGAAGGCTCCGAGGATCGCCTTGCCGCCGACGATTTCGAAGGGCTGATGCGGCTGTTTTCGGCCCATATGGACCTGTCCTGGATGACCCCAGAGAAACGCGACGCCTACAAGGCCGAATGGGCGCGCCCCGGCCGCCTGCGCGGCATGATCAACTGGTATCGCGCCTCGCCGCTGCGGGTTGCCAGCCCCGGGCAGCCGATCACCGATCTGCCCAACATGCCGCCCGAAAAGCTGCGCGTGACGATGCCGCACCTGCTGATCTGGGGTGACAAGGACACCGCGCTATTGCCGGAAAGCCTGGAGGATCTGGATAGTTTCGTATCCCGTCTCATAGTGAAACACATCCCCGACGCCGATCACTGGATCTGTCATCAGCAGCCCAGGAAGGTCGCCGCCCTGATCACCGACTGGATGCGGTACGAGGCCGAACAGCAGCCCTCATAGAACGCCGATCTCCGCCAGCGCCGCCGACAGCTCGCTGGGCAGGGCATCCTCGTCGCCTCGCTGACTGGCCAGGTCCGCCGGCGCGTCCTCGGGCCTGAGATAGCGCCACCCCTGGAACGGCCGCCGCGTGGCCTGCCCGGTGCGCACGATTTCCGGGTCCAGAACGATCGCGCAGCGCCTGATCCCGTCCTCTCCGATCACCTCGTCGAGGCGCAGGATCTTCTGGCGGCACCGGATCGCCCCCTTGATGACCCAGTAGATCGATCCGCCAGCCAGGATTTCCTCCTCGCGGCGGGGCCACATCCGGGTCACGTGACGCGGCAATCCATCGCCCCCCTGGGCCCGACCACTGGCCTGCCAGCGGGCCAGCCCTTCGACATCCTCGGTGCCGACCGACAGCTTCAGAAGGTGAACGTGAGGTGCGGTTTCCATGCGCCAAATCTAGCGCCTGTAGCGCGCGAGGCAACCACAAGATGCGGTGCGGCGGGGCCAGGCAGAAAAAATCTTGGCTGGCAGACACGCCCCGGATCGCGTATAAAGACCCTCCCGCCGGACCAATTCCGGCGCCGCGCCCGCCCCCAACCGCCGCACACGTTCAGGACCGCTGCCATGACCCGATTCGCCGCCCCCATCGCCGAACAGATCTGGGACATGAAGTACCGCTTCAAGAAACCCGACGGCACCCCCCTGGACCGCACCGTCGAAGATAGCTGGCGCCGCGTCGCCCGCTCCCTCGCGAAGGTCGAGGCCGACCCGGCCCACTGGGAAGAGGTGTTCTATGCCGCGCTGGAGGATTTCAAGTTCCTGCCCGCTGGCCGCATCACCGCCGGCGCCGGAACCGAGCGGGACGTAACCCTATTCAATTGCTTCGTGATGGGCACCATCCCCGACAGCATGGGCGGCATCTTCGACATGCTGAAAGAGGCCGCCCTGACCATGCAGCAGGGCGGCGGCATCGGCTATGACTTCTCGACCATCCGCCCCCGCGGCGCCGAGGTGAAGGGGGTGGGCGCCGACGCCTCCGGCCCGCTCAGCTTCATGGATGTCTGGGACGCGATGTGCCGCACCATCATGTCCGCCGGATCGCGCCGCGGCGCGATGATGGCGACGATGCGCTGCGATCACCCCGATATCGAGGATTTCATCGGCGCCAAGTCCGACGCCGCCCGCCTGCGGATGTTCAACCTCAGCGTTCTGGTCACCGATGCCTTCATGGAGGCGGTCAAGGCCGACGGCCCGTGGGAGCTGCAATTCGGCGGCAAGGTCTTTCATACCATCCAGGCCCGCGATCTGTGGAACCGCATCATGCAGTCCACCTATGACTACGCCGAGCCGGGGGTGATCTTCATCGACCGGATCAACCAGGCCAACAACCTCAACTACTGCGAGACGATCTCGGCGACCAACCCCTGCGGCGAGCAGCCCCTGCCGCCCTACGGCGCCTGCCTGCTGGGCAGCATCAACCTGGCACGCCTGGTGCGCGATCCGTTCACGCCGGATGCCGCGCTGGACCATGACGAGATGACCAGGCTGGTGGCCACCGCCGTGCGGATGATGGACAACGTGGTGGACGCATCAAAGTTTCCGCTACCCCAGCAGGCCGAAGAGGCCCGCAACAAGCGCCGGATCGGGCTGGGCGTGACCGGCCTTGCCGATGCCCTTCTGATGCTGGGCCTGCGCTATGGCAGCGACGACGCCGCCGCGCAAACCGGCGACTGGATGCGCGCCATCGCGCACGCGGCCTACGCGGCCTCGGTCGAGCTGGCGCGCGAGAAAGGGGCATTCCCCCTGTTCGACGCCGAGAAATTCCTCGCCTCCGGCACCATGCAGCGGATGGACGACGATCTGCGCGAGGCGATCCGCACCCACGGCATCCGCAACGCCCTGCTGACCTCGGTCGCGCCGACGGGGACGATCTCGCTCTATGCCGGCAACGTGTCGTCGGGAATCGAGCCGGTCTTTGCCTACAGCTACACCCGCAAGGTGCTGCAAAAGGACGGCT
>CAZOKA010000289.1:0-3329 GCA_964580265.1 uncultured Rhodobacterales bacterium
ACCGCGGCCCGTCGATGCGCGGCTCTTTGGCCGGTCGCCTCAACGTCCGCTTCAGGCCATCACCGCCCCGGAACCGCAAGGGGCACGGTGCTTCTTGTCAGGTGGGGAACGCCAGGCACTGAATTGGCCGCTTGCCGCTTCGGCGCGTCCTTGGGTCGTTTTGTAGCGCGTGCCTGGCTGATATATGCTCAGGCTGCGCGCGTGTGCCGATACGTGACGGATGAAGAAAACCTTTCAAGAATCTTTCACATAAGGCTCAGCAAACTGTTGCGCTGCACTGCGGCATGACGCTACCAATTCGCAACGCAAACGCACGGACACCCAGACAGGAGCCCGCAAATGCCCGAGTTCAACAAGATCCTGATTGCCAATCGCGGGGAAATCGCCATCCGCGTCATGCGCGCCGCGAATGAACTGGGCAAGAAAACCGTCGCCGTCTTCGCCGAAGAGGACAAGCTCAGCCTGCACCGCTTCAAGGCCGACGAGGCGTACCGGATTGGCGAGGGGATGGGGCCGGTCGCGGCCTACCTGTCGATCGACGAGATCATCCGCGTGGCGCGGGCCTCGGGCGCCGACGCGATCCACCCCGGATACGGGCTGTTGTCGGAGAACCCCGATTTCGTCGATGCCTGCACCAACGCGGGGATCGTGTTCATAGGCCCCCGCGCCGAAACGATGCGCGCCCTTGGCGACAAGGCCAGCGCCCGGCGCGTGGCGATCGAGGCGGGCGTGCCGGTAATCCCGGCGACCGAGGTTCTGGGCGAGGACATGGATGCGATCCGCACCGCGGCGGGTGAGATCGGCTATCCCCTCATGCTCAAGGCCAGCTGGGGCGGCGGCGGGCGCGGCATGCGCCCGATAGGCGGCGCCGACGAGTTGGAGGAAAAGGTGCTGGAAGGCCGCCGCGAGGCCGAGGCGGCCTTTGGCAACGGCGAGGGCTATCTTGAAAAGATGATCACCCGCGCCCGGCACGTCGAAGTGCAGATACTTGGCGACAAAAGCGGCGAGATCTATCATTTGTGGGAGCGCGACTGTTCGGTTCAGCGCCGCAATCAGAAGGTCGTCGAACGCGCCCCGGCCCCGTACCTGACCCAGGCGCAACGTGAAGAGCTGTGCGAGTTGGGGCGCCGCATCTGCCAGCATGTGAACTATGAATGCGCCGGCACGGTCGAGTTCCTGATGGACATGGACTCGGACAATTTCTATTTCATCGAGGTCAACCCGCGCGTTCAGGTCGAACACACCGTCACCGAAGAGGTGACCGGCGTTGATATCGTGCAGGCCCAGATCAAGATCGCCGAGGGCAAGCCGCTGGCCGAGGCCACGGGCAAGCCGGGGCAGGACGCGATAACGCTCAACGGGCACGCGCTGCAAACCCGGATCACCACCGAAGATCCGCAGAACAACTTCATCCCCGATTATGGCCGCATCACCGCCTACCGCAGCGCCACGGGCATGGGCATCCGCCTGGACGGCGGCACCGCCTACGCGGGCGGCGTGATCACACGCTACTACGACAGCCTGCTGGTCAAGGTCACCGCCTGGGCCCAGACGCCAGACGGCGCCATTGCCCGGATGGACCGCGCCCTGCGCGAATTCCGCATTCGCGGCGTCAGCACCAACATCGCCTTCGTCGAGAACCTGCTCAAGCATCCGGTGTTCCTGAACAACGAATACACCACGCGTTTCATCGACGAGACGCCCGAGCTGTTCCAGTTCGCCAAGCGCCGCGACAGGGCGACCAAGATCCTGACCTATATCGCCGACATCACGGTCAACGGCCACCCCGAGACGCAGGGCCGCGCCAAGCCTGCCGCCGCCAAGGCCCCCCGCGCGCCCAAGCCCCTTGTTGATGAGGCGCTGCCGGCAGGCAGCAAGACGCTGCTTGAGCAAAAGGGCGCCAAGGCCGTCGCCGACTGGATGCTGGAGCAGCCGCAACTGCTGCTGACCGACACCACCATGCGCGACGGGCACCAGAGCCTGCTGGCCACGCGGATGCGCTCGATCGACATGATCAAGGTGGCGCCGGCCTACGCCGCCAACCTGCCCGAGTTGTTCAGCGTCGAATGCTGGGGCGGGGCGACCTTCGACGTGGCCTATCGCTTCTTGCAGGAATGCCCGTGGCAGCGCCTGCGCGATCTGCGCGCCAAGATGCCCAACCTGCTGACGCAGATGCTGCTGCGCGCCAGCAACGGGGTGGGGTACACCAATTATCCTGACAACGTGGTGCAGGAATTCGTGCGCCAGGCGGCCGAGACGGGTGTGGACGTGTTCCGCGTCTTCGACAGCCTCAACTGGGTGGAAAACATGCGCGTCGCCATGGACGCGGTGATCGACACCGGCCGCATCTGCGAAGGCACGATCTGCTACACCGGCGACATCCTCGACCCCGACCGCGCCAAGTATGACCTGAAATACTACGTGTCCATGGCCAGGGAATTGCAGGATGCCGGCGCGCATGTGCTGGGCCTCAAGGATATGGCGGGCCTTCTCAAGCCCGCGTCGGCCAGCGTGCTGGTCAAGGCGCTCAAGGACGAGCTGGACATCCCGGTGCATTTCCATACCCACGACACCAGCGGTATCGCGGGGGCCACCATCCTGGCTGCTGCCGACGCGGGCGTGGATGCCGCCGACGCGGCGATGGATGCGTTTTCGGGCGGCACCTCGCAGGCGTGCCTTGGCTCCATCGTCGAGGCGCTCAGGCATACGCCGCGCGAGACGGGCCTCGACATCGCACGCGTGCGCGAGATCAGCGATTACTGGGCGCAGGTGCGCGCGCAATACGCGGCCTTCGAGTCGGGCCTTCAGGCCCCCGCATCCGAGGTATACCTGCACGAGATGCCCGGCGGGCAGTTCACCAACCTCAAGGCGCAGGCGCGCTCGCTCGGGCTTGAGGATCGCTGGCCCGAGGTCGCGCGCACCTACGCTGATGTGAACCGGATGTTCGGCGATATCGTCAAGGTCACGCCGTCCTCCAAGGTGGTGGGCGACATGGCATTGATGATGGTCAGCCAGGGCCTGAGCCGCGAACAGGTCGAAAACCCGGAGGTCGAGGTGTCGTTCCCCGACTCGGTGATCGACATGATGCGCGGCAACCTCGGTCAGCCGCCGGGCGGGTTTCCGGACGGGATCGTTCGCAAGGTTCTCAAGGACGAGGCCCCCAAGACCGAGCGACCGGGCAAGCATCTGGCGCCCGTAGATCTGGAGGCGAAGCGCGCCGAGGCGTCGGAAGCGTTGGAGGGCAAATCCGTCGATAACGAGGATCTGAACGGCTACCTGATGTATCCCAAGGTGTTCCTGGATTACATGGGCCGCCACCGCCAGTATGG
>CAZOKA010000290.1:0-3323 GCA_964580265.1 uncultured Rhodobacterales bacterium
GATCAGCGTCATCATGGGCCCCTGCGCGGGCGGCGCGGTGTATTCGCCCGCGATGACCGACTTCATCTTCATGGTGAAGGACAGCTCTTACATGTTCGTCACCGGCCCCGACGTGGTCAAGACCGTCACCAACGAGGTGGTCACCGCCGAGGAACTGGGCGGGGCATCGACCCACACCCGCAAATCCAGCGTCGCGGATGCGGCGTTCGAGAACGATGTCGAGGCATTGGCCGAGGTGCGGCGCCTGATCGACCTGCTGCCGCTGAACAACCAGGAAAAGCCGCCCGTCCGCCCGTTCTTCGACGATCCCGACCGGGCCGAGCCGAGCCTTGATACCCTGATCCCGGACAACCCGAACATGCCCTATGACATGAAGGAGTTGATCCACAAGACCGCGGACGAGGGCGATTTCTACGAGATCCAGGAGGATTTCGCCAAGAACATCATCACCGGGTTCATCCGCCTGGAGGGGCGCACCGTGGGCGTGGTGGCCAACCAGCCGATGGTCCTGGCCGGGTGCCTGGATATCGACAGCAGCCGCAAGGCGGCGCGGTTCGTGCGGTTTTGCGATGCGTTCGAGATCCCGATCCTGACCTTCGTGGACGTGCCCGGCTTCCTGCCCGGCACGGGGCAGGAACTGGGCGGTGTGATCAAGCATGGCGCGAAGCTGCTGTTTGCCTATGGCGAGGCGACGGTGCCCAAGGTGACGGTGATCACGCGCAAGGCCTATGGCGGGGCGTATGACGTGATGGCGTCCAAGCACCTGCGCGGCGATTTCAACTATGCGTGGCCAACGGCGGAAATCGCGGTGATGGGTGCCAAGGGCGCGACCGAGATCATCCATCGCGCGGACCTGGGCGACGCGGAAAAGATCGCCAGCCACACCGCCGATTACGAGGCGCGCTTTGCCAACCCCTTCGTCGCGGCCGAGCGCGGCTTCATCGACGAGGTGATCCAGCCGCGCAGCACCCGCAAGCGCGTGGCGCGGGCGTTTGCCGCGCTGCGGGGCAAGAAGCTAAGCAATCCGTGGAAGAAGCACGACAACATCCCGCTTTGAGGCTGCGATGCCTGCTCTGCATTTGGGGAAGATTATGACGCACCTACAATATCTTGCGGCGCACTCTTCAGGTGGCCTGCCGGTTGAGGCTTTGGCGTCACAGGATCGGCGCGCGCGTCGGGGCGGATGTATTTTCGCCGCTGGATGCGGTATGGTCGGCGCCGGGCGTGTCCGGTTGGACGCGGTCCCATCTATTGGGCAGGTTGGGGTCATTGGCCCCGTTGTGTCCGCGAAAAAAGACAGGAGAAACGGATGTCAACGAGCATCAAGAGCATACTGGCGCTGTGCGTCGTCGGCTTTGTCGGCGCCTGCGCGCAGCCCGCACAGGAAGAATACGTCGTGGTCGAGCCTGAGCCGATCTCGACCGAGCCGGAATACACCGGCAAGTTCAAGTAATATCGGTCCGGGGCGGGCGATTGCGCCTGCCCCACCATTGGCAGGCAGGGGTGTGCCTGCCGTCTCGCGCCTCCGTTTGCGCCCGCGCCGTATCGTGCCGATATGGCCGAATTGCGCCGATTTTGCTATACTGGTTGGACGCGGGTCGCTGGGCGGCCGGGCGGGCGCGGACCTGCCCGGCGCCGTCAGGAGGGCCGTGCCATGCTGAAGCATCGCGGATTTCCCGGGCGGCTGCCCGGCACGGATTTCCAGTTCGTCATTCGCCGCCCCAACCCCAAGGGGGTGACGCCGCTGGCCCCAAGGGCGCGCTACGCCGATCGCCGCCCCGCCGACAAGCGCGCGGACGAGGCGTTCCTGGCCGCGCTGTGGGACCATTTCGGCGATGAGCCGTTCGAGCGCGGCAACCTGGACGCCGGGCGGCTGAACTGGCTGTTCGGGCGCGAGGTGGTGCCGGCGCAAGACCCGTTCGATCCCGCAAGCTACGAGGCGCTGCTGCGGATCGACGTGGCGGTTGCGCGCGCCTCTTTTCCCGAGGTGTTCGAGGGATGACCGGCATAATTCCGCGCACCCCCCGCGCGCCTGAGCGGAGCGCCGCCCAAGCGGGCCCTGCCGCGCCTGGAGGCTTGGCTACGGCGGGTTTGCCTACCATGATCGGGGGTGCGCGGGCAAAGTGGCTCACGCACAAGGTTCGCTTTTTGGATACGGACCTGACCCGATACCCTTCCCCTGCTGGATGGGCGTGCCAGGCAACTGGCAGCCCATCCTTTTTTTTGCCCGCTGCCGGGCCGAGCTGGGGCAGGGATGCGCGGTGCGCCGACGCGGGGCATTTGCGTTTCGACATGTTGAAGACCGTGGCACCAAATCCGGGTGATACGCCACGCAAGCAAAGGGAAAGAACGATATGCGGACTGCAATACTGGGCCTTGGCATCACCTGCTGTGCGGCGCTTGCCGGGTGCGGCGATACCATGGGCGAACAGGCGCTCTTGGGTGCGGGCGCGGGTGCGGGCACCTCGATCCTGCTGGACGGCAGCGTTGCCGGCGG
Organism: uncultured Rhodobacterales bacterium; assembly: GCA_964580265.1. Lineage (GTDB taxonomy): Bacteria > Pseudomonadota > Alphaproteobacteria > Rhodobacterales > Rhodobacteraceae > Sediminimonas. The sequence goes on from CAZOKA010000290.1 coordinate 2,498, forward strand.
CGCGCTGGTGGGCGCTGCGGCCAACGTGGCCTACTGCAACCAATACCCGAGCCGCTGCAACTAAACGCGCGGCGGGCGGGACCAAGCATCGGTTGAACACGGTCGGCGCCCCCGGATTTTCCGGTGCGGGCGCCGACAGGCATGACATCGCGCCATGTGTAGCGGCGATGTGCGATGCTCTGAATGACTCCATGAAATCAAGGAAATGTAACGCGGCGCCAGGGGGCGTTTTTGCGCGGCTGGCACAGGGCCGCGTCGTTGCAGGGTAAGGAAAGGAAGAGGGGCAAGATGTTCAAGAAAATCCTGATCGCGAACCGGGGCGAGATCGCCTGCCGGGTTATCAAATCGGCCCGCAACATGGGCATTCAGACCGTCGCGATCTATTCCGATGCCGATCGGGATGCCCTGCATGTGCGGATGGCGGACGAGGCGGTTCATATCGGCCCGGCGCCTGCGAACCAGTCTTATATCGTGATCGAGAACGTCATGAAGGCGATCCGCGAGACCGGCGCCGAGGCGGTGCATCCCGGCTATGGCTTCCTGTCGGAAAACCCCAGGTTCGCCGAGGCGCTGGAGGCCGAGGGCGTGGCCTTTGTCGGGCCGCCCAAGGGCGCGATCGAGGCGATGGGCGACAAGATCACCTCGAAGAAGCTGGCGCAGGAGGCAGGGGTCAGCACCGTGCCGGGCGTGATGGGCCTGATCGAGGACGCCGAGGACGCGGTCAAGATCAGCCGCGAGATCGGCTATCCGGTGATGATCAAGGCGTCGGCGGGCGGCGGCGGCAAGGGCATGCGCATCGCGTGGGATGACGACGAGGCGCGCGAGG
>CAZOKA010000291.1:0-3310 GCA_964580265.1 uncultured Rhodobacterales bacterium
CAACGTCCGCACCAGCCCATACGCAGACACCTCCACACAGGGGCGATACGCCGCGAAAAGGGCCCGGAGCGGTCATAGCCACTCCAAGCCCCACCCCGCCGGGATCAGGCGCGGCATCACTGCAAGCGGCTGATCACCACGGTCACTTCGGGTTTCTTGCCGATCTCGTTCTGGGCGCTGTTGCGCACGATCCGGCGCAGGCCCTCTTCCAGCTTGTCATCGTCTGCCAAGGTCCGGCTATCCGCGCGGCCAAGGAATTGTTGCAAGTCCTCCTCCAGCACATCGACCAGCGGTGCGTTCGAACGCCCCGTCTCGGCCAGCCCGCGCAGCTCGCACCACGGCTCGCCCAGCGGGTCACCCTCTTCGTCGATGATCAGCGTCACCAGAACATGACCGTTCAGGGCCATGCGAATACGATCGCGCACGATCCCGTCCAGCGCACCGTATTTCACGCTGCCATCCAGGTAGGTGCGGCCAGTATCGACATACCCGGCCACCTTGGGCGCGTTGCCGCTCAGGTCCACCATCATGCCGTTCACCGCCACGATGGATTGCAGCCCCTTGGCCAGCGCCACCTTGGAATGCTCGCGCAGATGACGATGTTCGCCATGCATCGGGATCATGATCTGCGGCTTGAGCAGGTCGTGCACTTGCTCCAGATCGGGACGGTTCGCGTGGCCGGACACGTGATAATGCCCCATCGAATCGTCCACCACGTCAACGCCTTTTTCGCTGAACTGGTTGACGATGCGGATCACACCGCGCTCGTTTCCCGGAATGGTCTTGGACGAGAACAGGAAGGTATCGCCTTCCTTCAGGGTAATCCCCTGATACTTCCCGCCAGCCAGTTGCGCGCTGGCTGCACGCCGCTCACCCTGAGAGCCGGTCACGATCAGCATCAGGTTCTCGCGCGGGACATCCTTAGCCTCTTCCGGGCTGATGACGGTGGGAAAGCTTTTCAAAACGCCCGTCTCGATCGCGGCTTCGATCATCCGCCGCATCGCCCGTCCCATCAGGCAGACCGAGCGACCGGCCCGTTCCGCCGCCTCGGCCAGCGTCTTGACGCGCGCCACGTTGCTGGCGAATGTCGTCGCCACCACCATACCGGGGCGCGATGCGATCAACTGTTCGATCGGCTCCGCCACGCTGCTTTCCGAGCGGCCCTCGTGCAGGTTGAAAACGTTGGTTGAATCGCACACCAGCGCCTTCACCCCCCTGGCGCCGATCTCGGCATAGAGGTCCGGATCGAACGCCTCGCCGACGCTGGGATTGTCGTCCAGCTTGAAATCGCCGCTGTGCACGACGCGCCCGCCGGGCGTGTCGATCACCAAGGCCGAACTTTCGGGGATCGAATGCGAAATCGGCACGAATCCCACCGTGAACGGCCCCACCGTGACCGTTTCGGGCCAGGGCGAGACGGTTTTCACCGCCTTGTCGGAATACCCGAACTCGGCCATCTTGCCCCGCGCGATATTGCTGGTGAACGCGCGCGCGTATATCGGCGCGCCCAGCCGATCATACAGATGCCCCACCGCGCCAACGTGATCCTCGTGCGCATGGGTGATGAAAATCGCCTCGAGGCGGTCGCGCCGCTCCTCCAGCCACGCGATATCGGGCAGGATCAGGTCCACGCCCGGTGTCGTATCCATGTCCGGAAATGTCACGCCCAGATCGACGAGGATCAGGCGTTCCTGATCTTCGGGGCCGTATCCGTAAACGTAGGCGTTCATTCCAACCTCCCCCGCGCCTCCGAGGGGAAGGTAGATAAGTCGTTCGCTGCTCATATGTTGTCTTGGTCCTTGTTGTATTGATGAATGACCGTCAGGCCATGAATGGTCAGATGTTCGTCAAAGTGGTCGAACAGGGTGTCGCCCTGCCCGAAAAGAGGTGCCAATCCGCCCGTCGACACGATGGTCATGGGGCGTTCGTATTCCGCGCGGATCTTTTCGCAGATCCCGCGTACCAGTCCCACGTAGCCCCAGAATACGCCGGATTGCATACAGGCGACCGTGTTGGTTCCGATCACCTTGCCGGGCTTGGTCACGTCCACATGCGGCAGCGCGGCGGCCATCTCGTGCAGCGCCTGCAGGCTAAGGTTGACCCCCGGCGCAATCGCCCCGCCGACATAGGCGCCATCATGGGCGACCACATCGAATGTGGTGGCGGTGCCAAAATCCACAACGATCAGGTCGCCGCCGTAGCGGTCATAGGCTCCCGCCGCATTGACCAGCCTGTCAGGCCCGACCGTCGTGCCTTCGTCCACACGCGGGTTTACCGGAAGCAGGCATTCGGGCTTTCCTACCACCAATGGGCGACAGTTGAAATAGCGATCGGCCAGTACGCGTAGATTGAACACCACGCGCGGCACGGTCGAGCTGATGATAACCGCGTTGATATCCAGCGGGATACGGTGGTGGTTCAACAGCGTGCTGATCCAGACATAGTACTGATCCGCCGTGCGTTGATGCTCGGTCGAGGTGCGCAGGATGCAGCGAAACCTGTCGCCATCCCAGATCGAAAAGACGGTATTGGTGTTGCCGCAGTCAATCGCAAGAAGCATACCGCGCCCCTTTCAGCCATTTTCAGAAAAACACATCCGCCGCCGCGATCACCCTGCGACCCTGCGCCGTTGATAGGACAAGTTGCCCATTGGCGTCCACCGTCTCGAAAACGCCGGTGATTTCCTCGCCGGCAAGCCGCGCGGTGACCCCCTCGCCAAGGCGCGCGGCGCGCTCAAGCCATGCTTGCCGCAACGGGGCAAACCCGTACTGGCGCAAACGCGCTTCGTGGCGGGCATAGGCTTCGGCCAGGAGGGCCAGAAAATCCTCGGGCAGCACATGGGCGCCTGTCTCCTGCGCCAGGGCCACTGGCCGCACGGCGCGCGCCTCCAGCGTATCGCCAGGTGGCGCCTCGGCCAGGTTGACACCGATCCCTATTGCCAGCGCGGGCGCCGCGCCTTTCCGCGACACCGATTCCAGCAGGATGCCAGCGACCTTGCCGCCATTCAGCAAGACGTCGTTGGGCCACTTGACCGCAAACGGCTCGATCCGCCCGGTTGCCGCCACAAAAGCATCGAACAGCGCCAGGGAGGCGATGAAGGACCGCAGCGCCGCCAACACCCCCGGCTCCACATCGGGCAGCACCAGCGTGGCCGCGAAGTTGCCCTTGGGGTGAACCCAGGCCCGCCCCCGGCGGCCGCGCGCGGCGATCTGATGATGGGCAAAGATCCAGGTCGGCGCCGCTATCGCGCCAACGCGGCGCGCCGCCTCGTCCAGCGTGCTGTCAACCTCTTGCAGAACGATCCGATCAT
>CAZOKA010000292.1:0-3304 GCA_964580265.1 uncultured Rhodobacterales bacterium
GAGACCTTCGGCCTGCATCATCGGACCGCCAACACCTGTGAATTCCACGTCCGCACGCAGGGATTTCAACCCGGCCATCAATGCGGCGCCAAGACGATCGCCCGATGCCTCGCCAGCGATCAGGAAAACGCGCATGTCACAGCCTCCGCGCCAGCAGGAACAGGCCGGCCCGCGCGAATGCCTCGATGCAGCGCTCGCGCTCAAGGATCATGACGCGCCCGGCCTCTATTACCGCGCCGGCAAGTCCCGCGCGGGCAATATGCGCGGCGGTATCAGGGCCGATGGCGGGCATGTCCACGCGCAGATCCTGCCCGCGTTTCGCCGATTTCATGAGCAGCCCGCGTTCCCCCATGGGGGCGCGCAGCGCAGCGGGCGTGCGAGAAGTGCAATCAAGCAGAAAATCCGTCCCTTGCAGGGTTTCCACCCCCAGGCATTGTCCGCCCTCGACCACGCAAGCCTGCCCCAGATCCAGCGGCGACATCGCACTTAGGATGCTGGCCGCGCGGGCGGCGTCGCGCTCTACCCCGGAATGGGGCGCCGGACCGGCAATCGCCCCTTCTGTGGCAGTCAGGTCCGGCAGGATTTCATGCGCGCCCAGAACGGTAAAGCCGCGCTCTTCGAACAGCGATACGACGAACCGCAGAAGACCATCGTCGCCATTTTGCATCGCCGCAACGAGGCGCGGCGCGATCGTTTGCATCTCGGTATCGAAAGCGGCGGGATCAAGTGGCGGACGCGTCATCGAGCCGGCCATCACGACGCGCTCGACCCCCTGCCGATGCAGCCAGTCGAACAGGGTGCCGAGCCGCTCGAAGCGGTGCGCATGGGTGGGGGGCGCGAGATCATGCGCGACCCCGTCGAACACAACCCGGAGCGCATCGGGACAGGCCCGCGCCAATGCCACGGGCAGCGCCCCGCCACCGGCCAGTATCGCAAGACGCCCGGCCACGCGCTCAGCCTGGCGTCAGGAAGGAGCGATCACTTCCCGCGGTCACGAATTCGACAATCTGTCGGACATAATCGCTCTGGGTTTCGTCGCGCAGGCGCAAGGCGCGATCCTGGAACGCCCCCTCGCCCTGCGCCAGCATCTGGAACGCGGCGCGCAGCGCGGTTATGTCGTCGCGCGGCACGCCGCGGCGTTTCAGCCCGACAAGGTTCAGCCCGTCCAGCACGCCGCGCGGCGCCTGCACCAGGCCGTAGGGAATCACGTCATTGGTGACCATCGTGACCGCGCCGATGATCGCCCCCTGCCCGATCCGCACGAATTGATGCACACCCGACAAGCCGCCGATGATGACATCATCTTCAAGAACGCAATGCCCGGCCAGCGCGGCGTTGTTGACCACGATCACCCGGTCGCCGATCTGCACGTCATGGGCGACGTGGCAGCCGGCCATGAACAGCCCGTCATCGCCCACGCGGGTCACGCCGCCGCCGCCCGCCGTGCCGGTGTTCATGGTCACATGTTCACGAATACGGTTGCGCGCGCCGATCTCGAGGCGGGTGGCTTCGCCGCGAAATTTCATGTCCTGCGGGATCTCGCCGATACAGGCAAAGGGAAACACCACGGAATCCGGCCCGATCCGGGTATGGCCCGCGACGACGACATGCGATTTAAGCTGCACACCCGGCGCCAGAGCCACATCAGGCCCGATATGGCAGAACGGGCCAATCTCGCAATTTTCGGCGATCTGCGCGCCCTCTTCGATCACCGCCGAGGGGTGTATGCGGCTGGTCATGCCCGTCACTCCTGTGTCAGGTCCATCATGGCGGTGAACTCGGCTTCGGCGGCCATCTCGCCATCCACGGTCGCCACGCCGGAGAACTTCCAGACCTTGCCGCCGGGTTTGCCGCGAACGGTCGTCATCTCCATCCGCAAGATATCGCCGGGCACGACCATGCGCCGGAACTTGCAGCGATCTATCGCCATGAAATAAACCAGCATGTTCTTGTCGGCCATTTCCATGGTGACGCCGACCATCACCGCGGCGGTTTGTGCCATGGCCTCGACGATGGTGACACCGGGCATGATTGGTTTGCCGGGGAAATGGCCCTGGAAATGCGGCTCGTTGACGGTGACGTTCTTGAGGCCCACGGCAGAACTGGTGCCGTCGATCCGTTCGACCCGGTCCACCAGAAGGAACGGATAACGATGCGGCAGGATGCGCTGGATCAACTGGATGTCGGCGGATGGCAATTGTTCGGTCATGATGGCCCTTTCAGGTTGATACGACGCGGGCCATGACCCGACGTTCTTGCCGATGTCACTAGCAACTCGCCCTCACCGGGGCAAGCGCGCGCCGCGATCCGGGGAGCAAGGCGTTATGGTTGCCCCTGCGGCGCGGCGTCGGGCGTTTCACCTGCTGGCGGCAGCCGGACCGCGCCATCGGTGTCTGGCACCAAGGGGGCCTGTTCGGCGGCCCCGTCACCTGACGCATCGGGGGCGGCCCCGTCACCCGAGTTGCCCATTTCCTCACCACGGCCGATGGCGTCGTCAATACGTTCGACCGCCAGTTCAGTGACGTCGATGATATCGGCACTCATGAAAATTGTTCTCTGGTCCACGATCACGGCGGCGCCGGCCTCTTGCATGATGTTTTGCAGGATCGGTCCGGCCGCGTTCAGAAACCGGCGGCGGGCGACATCGCCGCGCTCGCGCAGCTTGCGCGCCTTGGCCTGCTGTTCATCGCGGATGCGCTGCACCTTGGTATCAAACGCATCGGCCAGGTCGCGGAACTCTTCCGGCGGCATGGTCGGCCGCTTTTCCGTCAGCGCCTGTTCCTCGGCGGCCAACTCGCCCTCGATGCGACGGTTCTCGGCCTCGAGCGCGCGGCTGTCCTTGATCAACTGATCCTCGAACGCCTGCCCGAACTGCGACCGGGTGAACAGGGCATCCGGGTCTATCGCCAGGACCGGGCTGCGCACCACCTGATCGTCCTGCGCGCGGACACTGGCGGCGGGCGCCGCCAGCAGCACTGCAACCAGCAGCGCGCCGCATACGCGCAGGGCCCGCATCAGAACCGGGTCGAGATCGTCAGGTCAAAGGATTGCTCGCGGTCAAACGCCTCTTTCTTGAGGGCGTTGGAGAAGTTGAACCGCAGTGGGCCAACCGGCGTTTTCCAGAAGATCGACACACCGGCGACGTGACGCAGGGAGAAATCCTCGTAATAGACGGTACCAGTCGCAGCAGAAGTGTCGTCCAGATTCCAAGCCGAGCCGACATCGTAGAACACGCCGCCGGTTATGCCGTATTCACTGGGCAGGCCAAGGGGGAATTCCGCCTCGAAGCTGGCGACGGCATAGA
>CAZOKA010000293.1:0-3265 GCA_964580265.1 uncultured Rhodobacterales bacterium
TTCGTCTGCCTGTTCTGGGCGCTCGATCATACGTCGGTGGCGCGGGCGTCGATCCTGTTCTACTCGATGCCGGTGATCCTGACGCTGGCGGCGCATTTCGTGCTGCCGGGTGAGCGGCTGACGCTGCGGCGGCTCTTGGGCCTCGTGCTGGCGATGGCCGGCGTGGTGCTGGTGCTGGCCGAACGGCAGGGCGGACAGGCCAGCCTTGCGGGCGACCTGGCGGCGCTTGCCGCGGCTTGCGGGTGGGCGGGCATCGTGCTGTGCGTGCGGTTGACGGGGATCAGCCGCGTTGCCCCCGAGATGCAGCTTTGGTGGCAACTGGCGGTGTCGTCGGTGCTGCTGATGGTGGCGGCGCCGCTGTTCGGCGAGGTGCTGCGCGATCCGGGCATGTGGCATTTCGCCGGGCTGCTCTACCAGGTGTTCGCGGTGGCGAGCTTTGGCTTCCTGTTCTGGTTTTTCCTTGTGTCGATCTATCCCGCCTCGGGCGTGGCCAGCTTCTCGTTCCTGACGCCGGTGCTGAGCGTCGGGCTGGGCTGGGCGCTACTGGGCGAGGAGATCAGCGCCAACGTCATCGCCGCGCTTGCGCTGGTCGCCGTGGGGATCGTCCTGATCAACCGCAAGCGCGGCGTGCGCCCGCCGGCCTGAGCGCTGGCGGAGGGCGGGGTATGAGTATTTTTGGCAAGATGAAGCCCTGGTGAAGTTCAGCGCCCGGCTGTTGCGCCGCGCCGGGCCTGCCATGCCAGCAACACGATCCCGACGCCTGCCAGTATGACCACGGGCAGGTTCGGACCCGCCGCGTTGGCCGCGATGACCCCGACCAGCGCCCATATCACCGCGGCGGCGTATTCGGGCGTGTCGGGACGCAGGGCCAGAACCGCCAGCGCGATGGCCAGCGCCAGTGCGATCATCGCCAGCGCCGCGACCTGCATATCCACGATGCCATGCCCGGCCAGCACCAGCCCGAGCGCCACGCAGGAGGCTGCCGTCAGCCACCCGGCATAGAGCGCGACGGGGCTGCGCATCCAGGGCCGGTCCGTGGACCCGGCGCGCATGAGGGCCACGATCGCGCCGGCCAGCATCACCCAGATCAACGCGGTCGCCCAGACCGGCGACAGGTTGGCAACCGGAATCCATGCCGCCCCGATGGCGAGGCTGACCAGAAGCGGCGGGCGCATGGCGCGCCAGTTGGCATCGCTGTCGCGCCTCACAAGGCCGAACACCGCCCCCGCGAGCAGCCACAGATAGATCAGCCCCCAGATGGCAAAGGCATAGCCCGCGGGCTGCACCGGCGGATCGGTTTGCGGGTTGGGGAATTGCCCCGGCGTGAACCCGTTGAACCCGGCGCTCATCAGCGGTGAGGCGGCAAAGGCGAGGCTGGCCACCACCACCAGCGCGGCCATCAGGCGATCGGTGTCGCGCCTGTCATCGCGTGGCTCCAGCCGTGCCATGATCTGCCCCTTTCCCAGTTGCGCCTGTCCGTCCCACAAGACATAGGCGCGGGCGGATACGGCACAAGGGGGCTCAGGCCAAAGTGCCCTCCGCCGTCAGCCGCGTCTTGCCGCGCAGGTAGGGGTGCAGCGCGGCGGGCAGTTCGACCGACCCGTCGGCCTGCTGGCCGTTCTCCAGCACCGCGATCAGGCACCGCCCGACCGCCAGCCCCGAGCCGTTGAGCGTGTGCACGAACTGCGGCTTGCCGCCGTCCTCGGGCTTGAACCGGGCGTTCATGCGCCGGGCCTGGAAATCGCCACAGACCGAGACCGAGCTGATCTCGCGGTAGGTGTCCTGACCGGGCAGCCACACCTCGATGTCGTGGGTGCGGGTCGCGCCGAACCCCATGTCGCCGGTGCACAGCACCACCGTGCGATAGGGCAGCTCCAGCCGCTCAAGGATATCCTCGGCGGCGCGGGTCATGCGGGCGTGTTCGTCCTCGCTGGCGTCCGGGTGGGTGATCGACACCATCTCGACCTTTTCGAACTGGTGCTGGCGCAGCATCCCGGCGGTGTCGCGCCCGGCGCTGCCCGCCTCTGAGCGGAAGCATTGCGTATGCGCCACCATCCGGCGTGGCAGGTCGCCCGCCTCCAGCGTATCACCCGCCACCGTGTTGGTCAGCGTCACCTCGGCCGTGGGCACCAGCCACCAGCCCTCGCGCGTCTGGTAGCTGTCCTCGCCGAACTTGGGCAACTGCCCGGTGCCGCGCATCATCTCGTCCACCACCAGCACCGGCGTCCATGTCTCGCGCAGCCCGTTCTCGTCAACGTGCACGTCCAGCATGAACTGCGCCAGCGCCCGGTGAATGCGCGCCACCGCGCCCGACAGCACCACGAAGCGCGAGCCGCTGAGCTTGGCCGCGGTTTCGAAGTCCATGCCCGGTTTCACGCCGGCGATGTCGTAATGCTCGCGCGGGGTGAAATCGAAATCGCGCGGCGTGCCGTGGCGGCGCAGCTCGACATTGTCGTCCTCGTCCGCGCCGTCGGGCACGTCGGGCAGCGGGGTGTTGGGCAGCTCCATCAGCCGCTCGGTCAACGCGCGGTCCAATTCCTTGGCCTCGGCGTGCATCCGGGCGACCTCGGCCTTTTTCTCCGAGACCAGCGCGCGCAGGCGCTCGAATTCCGCCTCGTCGCCCGACGCCTTGGCGCGGCCGACCTCCTTGGAGGCCTTGTTCTGCTCGGCCTGCGCGGTTTCGGCGGCGTGGATCTTGGCGCGGCGCGCCTCGTCCAGTGAGACGATCTCGGCCGCCGCTGGCGGCTCGCCCCGGCGGGCAAGGGCGGCGTCGAGGGCGTCGGGGTTGTCTCGGATGGCGCGGATGTCGTGCATGGGGTGGCCCCTGTTGATGAGTCGGCTTTGCCGCGTCTTATGCAACAGTTTTCGCGCCGAGTGTAGGGTGCGGGTGTGGACCCACCGTCAATGTGCCCTGCGGTCAATGCCCAGCCTGGCCTCTTAGCCCACCGCAGCCTCCGGCGGCGTTTAGGTTTCAGACCGACCCCGCCCCGGACCTGATCCGGGGCCTCTCAGCCTTTTTTGGTGTTGTTAGGATCAAGCAGATCTAAGGTCGGCTCTCATTGCTAAAGCGGAACTTAGTTGGGTGAATGCGTCGTATATGACTTCGTGCTACCCAACGTATGGCCATTCATCGAGTCCTAGACTTTGTAAGAATTTTTTTCGGTGATGCTCAAGGGCCATGTCATTCGAGTCAAAAGGGAACCAATTTTTAAAGCCGGCTTCATCGATTTTCTTTAGCTCTTCCAAATCTTGAGCTGTCAGGTTA
>CAZOKA010000294.1:0-3262 GCA_964580265.1 uncultured Rhodobacterales bacterium
GGCGCATCCCCACCGCACATGACCGATAGCGCCCCATTTTCCGCACCGGCCTGCCCGCCGGAAATCGGGGCATCGACGAATGAAATTCCCAGTTCCTTCGCGGCCTGATAAAGTTCTCGCGTGACCTTGACCGATACCGTCGTGTGATCGACAAAAATCGATCCCTCTGCCATCCCCGCGAACGCACCGTCCTCACCCAGGCACACGCTGCGCAAATCGTCGTCATTGCCAACGCAAGCCATAACGAAATTCGCACCTGTCGCCGCCTCTCTCGGTGTGGCGGCCATCGAGCCACCATGTTCTGCCACCCAGTTTTCAGCCTTCGCGGCAGTACGGTTGTATACCGTCACCTGATGCCCCGCTGCCTGAAGATGCCCGGCCATCGGGTATCCCATCACGCCAAGCCCGAGAAATGCCAGTTTCGCCATTTTCCATCCCCTTCCATTTGTGTCTCGGCCATTTTGTGGCTAGCAAGAGTGACAATGGCAAGACCCACGGGGGATTTTCATGCTGCGTCTCATAAAGTGGCTTTTGCGGATCGCGGCAGCAATGGTCATTCTGATCGTTATCGTGATCGTCGGAGTATACTATCTGGCATCCAGATCGCTGCCCGACTATGACAAGACACTGCATGTCGAAGGGATTTCCGCGCCCGCACAGATCGTGCGCGATCATTCCAATGTGCCCCATATTTTTGCCGATGAAGACGCAAGCGTCTTTTTCGGGCTGGGCTACGTGCACGCACAGGACCGGTTGTGGCAAATGGCCACGATGCGGCGCACCGTCCAGGGCCGCCTATCCGAGGTATTTGGCGCGCGCACGCTCGACATCGACAAGCTTTTACGACGGCTGGATCTCTACAAACTGGCACAAAAATCCGTTGCTGCGTTGGACCAGGACACGCTTTCCGCCCTCAACGCTTATGCAAGTGGCGTGAATGCGCGGTTGGAGGAAATCAATCGCGATGCAATGGGTCGTGGCGCGCCCGAAATGTTCCTGTTCGATGCCCCTGTCGCACCGTGGCAACCGGCCGATAGTATAGCAATGCTCAAGCTGATGGCACTGCAACTGTCCGGCCACCTGTCAGAAGAAGTGTTGCGCGCGCGCACAAGTCTCGCCCTGCAAGACCCCGAGCGCCTGGCCGATATTCTGCCCGATGCACCCGGAAGCGGAATAGCCGCACTGCCCGAATACGCCAAGCTTTTGAATACAAATGATTTGCCGCGCAACACAGCCCGCGTGACCCCTCCGCCCGACCCGCTATCCCCAGTCAAGGCGCGGCCGTTCGCCGGTGCCTCCAATGCATGGGCCGCAGCCCCGGGTCGGTCCGCTGCGGGCGGCACCCTTCTGGCAAGTGACCCGCACTTGGGGCTGAGTGCGCCATCGGTCTGGTATCTCGCGCGGCTGGAACTGAGTAGCGGAGGCGTCATTGGTGGCACAATTCCGGGCATACCCGTGATCCTCTCGGGCCGGTCCGAGGATCTGGGGTGGGGGATCACCTCGTCCTACCTCGACGATCAGGACGTATTGATCGAAAAGCTGAACCCGGAAAACCCCGAGCAATACAAGACCCCGGATGGGTTCAAACCCTTCCGCTCCGCCAGATCTATCATCCAGATCAAGGATGCGGACCCGGTTACACTGACACTGCGCTGGAGCGATAATGGCCCAATCCTGCCGGGAAGCCACTACAACCTGGAAAGCGTCACGCCCAAGGGCCATGTCGCAGCCCTGTCGTGGACGGCCCTCAGCGACCAGGACACCACTATCCAGGCCGCCTTGCGCATGATGCGCACCCGCACCGTTCAGGATGCCCTGGCAACCGCCGAGCAGTTCATCGCGCCATCGCAGAACCTTGTCGTCGCCGATGGCGTCCAGATCGCCATGAAGACCATCGGCGCCATGCCGCGCCGCGCGGCAGAACACCAAAGCAAAGGACGAATTCCAAGTCCGGGTTGGGTAGAAAGCAATCGCTGGCAGGGAATATTGCCTTACGCCTCGAACCCGGAATTCATCAACCCCGGCGGCGGCATTGTCGGCAACACCAACAACAAGACCGTCGATCGACCGTTTCCAATGCATGTCAGTTTTCACTGGGGCGACAGCCAGCGCATTCAACGATGGCGCCGCCTGATGCAAGCGCGGCAGGTGCATACGCGTGACAGCTTCATCGAGGCGCAGCTCGACACCGTCAGCTTCACCGCGCGCGCGCTGTTGCCCCTGGTGGGGGCCGATCTGTGGTTCACCGGACAAGCGGCCCCCGAGGGCACGCCAGAGCGTCGCCGACAGCGCGCCCTGACGCTTCTCGCCGACTGGAACGGTGAGATGAATGAACACCTGCCCGAGCCGCTGATTTACGCCGCGTGGATGCGCGCGCTGCAAGATCGGCTCATACGCGATGAACTTGGCCCCCTGGCGCGCGATTTCACCCATGTCGAGCCGTTGTTCATCGAGCGAGTATACCGTGATGTGGAGGGCGCTGCCGTGTGGTGCGACGTGATTCAAAGCGCACCCGAAGAAACATGCACGCAGATGGCACGCCTCGCGCTCGACGATGCGCTCACCTGGCTTGACGAAACCTATGGCACAACACTGGAATCCCTTCGCTGGGGCGATGCGCACCAGGCCACGCACGATCATCCCACGTTGGGCGAGGTGCCATTGCTGCGCTACTTCGTGAACATCCGCCAATCCACCTCGGGCGGCGACAATACGCTGCTCAGGGGGCGAACGCGCGGCGGCGATGGCGGCGATGCGTTCCAAAACGTGCACGGGGCGGGGTATCGCGGCGTCTATGACTTCACCGACCCCGACAGTTCGGTCTTTATCACCTCGACCGGCCAATCGGGCCATTTCCTGTCGCGGTTCTACGACAACCTTGGCGCGCTCTGGAGACGGGGGGAGTACATCCCGATGTCGCTTGATGCCGACCTGGCCCGCGCCGCCACGGTCGGGATAACCGAGTTGCTTCCAGTGAAACCGTAAATCCGCTTCGGATATTCGGACTGGGGGATTTCCTGTCGCGCACTGACCAGCCTGTCGCGTTCAGAACGGACTGATCAGGGATCGAGTTGCTAGCCGAAGTCAAAGTTAGGCATCCCTCCTGAAATTCCAACAGACACACCGAAAAGGCGCCCAAGGTCATGCTTCAAGTTCTCACAACCGTTTGGGCGCTTTTGCTGGGCATGGCGCTGATCATGATCGGCAACGGCATGCAAGCCACCCTGATCGGTGTGCGTGGCGATATCGAAGGCTTCTCGAC
>CAZOKA010000295.1:0-3243 GCA_964580265.1 uncultured Rhodobacterales bacterium
CGTGGTTGCGGGCATAGCCGCGCTGCGTGGAATAGGCCAGGCCCAGCAGGAACCCCTCGTCGCCGCGCGCCAGCGCCTGCAGGCGCAGGGCACGGGTGGCGGGCAGTTCCAGCGGCGTGCGCGTCAGGTCGGGCGGGGCCTTATCGCTGGCGGGTTCCTGCTCGATCAGCCCGTCGCGGCCCAGGAAACCGGTGATATGCGGCACGGGGCCGGGCGCGGCATCGGGGGCCTCGGCCGCGGCGGGCGTGTCTTCGCCGTCGGCGGCGAGTTTGAAATCCAGCAGTCGGTGCGTGTAGTCGAACGTGGGCCCCAGCACCTGACCGCCCGGCGCGTCCTTGAACGTGGCCGAGATGCGGCGGATGCAGTCCATCGCGCCGGTATCCACGGGCGTTGACGTGCCAAAGCGCGGCAGGGTCGTGCGGTAGGCGCGGATCAGGAAGATCGCCTCGATCAGGTCGCCGCGGGCCTGCTTTATCGCCAGCGCGGCAAGGTCGGGATCGTAGAGCGAGCCTTCGGCCATGACGCGGTTGACCGCCAGCGTCATCTGCTCGCGGATCTGCGCGACGTCCAGTTCAGGCACGGCGGTGTCGCCCCGGCGCTGTTCGGCCAGCCAGTCATGGGCGGCGTCGATGGCGCGCTCGCCGCCTTTTACGGCCACATACATCAGGCATCCTCCACGTTTGTCGAGCGGGGCAGGGCCGCGACGCGGTTGCCCGCGGTGAAATAGAAATCCAGGCCTTGTGGAAACAGCGCGTGGTTGGCCTGTAGCGCGGCGGTGTCCGGCAGGGTCAGCTCGGCGGTGCCGGCGATGCCCGGTCCGGTCAGCCGCGCACCGGCGGCGGCGAGGCTGTCCATCTCGACCACCAGCGTGGCCGAGCGATCGGGGTAGCGCGCGGTGCCGATCGGGTAATCGGCCAGCGGTAGCAGCGCGTCCCATGCGCCGACGGCAAAGGTGGCATCAGTGCGGGTGAGGGCCACTGGCGCGCCGGTGTGAAAGGCCAGCCATTGCCGCACCGCGTCGCAATCGTGCGCACCGGCCAGGTGCACGGGGGTGTCGGCATCGCACAGCGTCAGTAGCAGTGTGCCCGCCGCCGGGGACATCGGCGCGGGCGCTGTGGCGCCGTGCAATGTCTCGATCCGGCCCGGCCGTGCCATCGCATTCATGCAGGCGCGGAACGCGTGCGCCGCGTCACGGGGGGCGTCGGCGAAGCCGCCTTCGAGGGTGGTTTCCTGCATCAGTCCTCTCCCCTGACCATGGTGAAGAAATCGACCTTGGTGGCGGCGGCCTTGGCGGCGCGGGCCTGGCGGCGCTGTTCCATCGCGCGCTCCAGCGGGGCCAGCACCTCGGATTGCAGGCGGCTGGCCAGCGCGGTCTGCATCAGCGCGTCGATCTGCGCAGCTATCGCCGCGTGGGTCTTGTCGCGGCCCTGCACGTAGGCATGGCCGGGCGTGCCGCCATCGGTCAGCCGCAGGGCGCAGCGCGTTACCGTCATTTCGCCCAGGTTGAAGGGGGCGCCGGTGCCGCCCATGCGGCCCTGCACCATGGTGCTGCCAATCTCGGGGGCGCGCAGCCATGTAAAATCGGGCGCCAGTTCGGTGCCTTCCCACAACTGGCCGAGCGCCTCGGGCGGGGCCTTGGCCAGAAGGCTCATCCATTTCTTTCGCGCGTCGCTCATTTTTGGACACCCTTGCATGGTTGTCTAGGTAAATATACAACTAGACAAATATAGACATGATCGCCCCTGCCGATGCAAGGGGGCGGGTGGTGAAACTTTTGTGACGGACGGAGAGAGGCATGGGCCGAACGGCGATCTGGACATCCATTCGCGATGCGCTCTCGGCGGAGATTGCGCAGGGCCATTACGCGCCCGGTGACAAGCTACCGACCGAGGCGGCGCTGGCGGCACGGTTCGGCGTGAACCGGCACACGGTGCGGCGGGCGCTGTCGGCGCTGGGCGAGGCGGGCCTGACGCACGCGCGGCGCGGTGCGGGGGTGTTCGTGGCGGCGCGGCCTGCAGATTATCCCATCGGGCGGCGGGTACGGTTTCATCGCAACCTTGCCGAGGCCGGCCGCAGCCCCGAGCGCAGGCTTTCACGGCGCGAGACGCGCGCGGCGGACAAGCGCGAGGCCGAGGCGCTGGCGCTGGAGAAGGGGGCGCAGGTGCATGTGATCGAGGGGATATCGCTGGCCGATGGGGCGCCGCTGGCCCTGTTTCGCAGCGTGTTCCCGGCGGCCCGGTTTCCGGCGCTGTTGGACCGGCTGGCGCGTTTCGCGTCGGTCACGGAGGCGCTGCGCGAAGAGGGGGTGAGCGATTACACCCGCGCCGAAACGCGGATCACCGCCAAGACGGCCACGGCGACGCAGGCGCTGCATCTGCACCTGTCCGAGGGCGCGCCAATCCTGCGCACGGTCGCGGTGAACGTGGATGCGGACGGGGTTCCGGTGGAGTTCGGCCATACCTGGTTCGCAGGTGACAGGATCACCTTGACCGTCGCGCCCGAGGACTTGGGCTGAGGGTCGGACCTGGACGGGGTCAGGCGCGGCGCAGGGTGGCCTGATCGGCGGTCATGTCGCCGGTGGCGCGATCAAAGCGCAGGTAGGCAATGGCGCGATCCCCGGAGCGGGTCAGCAATGTGCCGGCGGGTTTGCCATCGGCGGACGTGATGGCGGCGCCGGTTTCGGCCGGGCCGTCAACGGTGACGGTGGCCAACCCTTTGCGCAGCTCTGTCTTGTGGTGCATGCGGGCGGTTACCTCTTGCCCGACATAGCAGCCCTTGCGGAAATCGAGACCATTGAGCCGCTCGAATCCCACCTCGAGGATGAAGGTATCGGGGGTCAGTTCGATCCCGGTTTCGGGGATGCAATGGGCGACGCGGATGGCATCCCAATCGGTGCCGTCATCGCCGCCCGCCTCGCCATAGAGCCGCCAGCCCATCGCCGGGTGGCGCGGGTCGGCAAAGGCGCCTTCGGGGGCGGGGCCGGTGCCGCGCTGCACCTTGAGATCGGTTTGCGACAGGGTGATCTGCGCGCGCAGTTTATACATGGTCAGGCGCTTGAGCAGATCTTCGGCGAGGGCGCTATCGACGTCCAGCAGGATGCTGTCGGGGCCTTCGGGCACGAGGAAGAAATCGGCGATATACTTGCCTTGCGGGGTCAGCATGGCGGTATAGACAAGCCCGTGATCCAGCCCCGAGACATCGTTGGTGACAAGCCCCTGGAGAAAGTCGCGGGCGTCCGCGCCG
>CAZOKA010000296.1:0-3241 GCA_964580265.1 uncultured Rhodobacterales bacterium
CCTAGGGTCAAATTGCACAAAAATATATCCAGGGAATAACGCCTTTTGCCGGTCCACCAGCTTTCCTTGCCGCGTGGTGCTCTCTGCCCGTGTAGGGCAAAAATGTTTGAAACCCTGACGCGTCAGGTTGCATTGTGCGCGCGTGAGGCCGTTGGGTTTGAGCTGCGCCACGAACCAATTCTGGGCCTCTGCACGCATCGTTTCATCCCCTCGATTAACAAAAAGATAGCATTCTCAAACATTGACCTGCATATCACCCCCAATACAAGAGCGCAAAGTTCTGCGGAAACTCGTCGAAAGAAAAGCAAGTCCTGAAATAAATTTTCAACAACAAGCTAGGCAATGGGGTTAATCCATGGAAAATCATGTGCTACACTCCTAAAATCATAGGAGGCTTGTATGCGACTGACTTATTTTATCACCACTATTTCCTTTACGGCTATCGCCAGCACTGCTGCGGCACAAGATCAAACGCAATTGCAGGGCGCCGTCGATTGCACACTACCCGAAAATGCGGCGCTGGAAGCCTGCCTGAACCTGCCGCAGACACAAAATACTACGAACTACACCCCGATCATCGCCGGTGTCGCGGTTCTCGCGGGTGCGGCCGCAGCACTCAGTTCGGGTGGGTCAGGCTCGACCCCAGATACAAACTGACCAGTATAGCTTCCAACTTCCGCAATTACCCGCCGATTGGCGTAAAAGTCGGCTGGACTATAGTCGCGACTGAATGAAAGACTTTGATGGGGCATTGTGCCCCTTCTGTAGTTCTATCCGGCGATCTATATAGTCTTGGACTATGTATGGTGAATTTTTTCAAGAAACATTTTTATTAATGTGTTTCAAAGACATAACCTTTCCTTCCCACAGATACAAATCACTGTCGCCTCGCCTGCACGCCCTGCTATAATAGGGCTATGCCCGCCCTTTGCCGCGATTGCCTGACCACCTTTGACGCCGGCGCCCGCTGCCCCGCCTGCGCCAGCCGCCGCGTGGCCGCCCACCCAGAGCTGTTCTCGCTTTCGATCGCCCACATGGATTGCGACGCCTTCTATGCCAGCGTTGAAAAACGCGACAATCCCGATCTCGCCGACAAGCCCGTCATCATCGGCGGCGGCGCCCGCGGCGTCGTCTCGACGGCCTGCTATATCGCCCGCATCAGGGGGGTCCATTCGGCCATGCCCATGTTCCAGGCCCGCCGTCTGTGCCCCGACGCGGTCGTGATCCCCCCCAGGATGGAACTCTACGCCGCCATCAGCCGCGATATCCGTGCCATGATGGAAGAGATGACCCCCGCGGTCGAACCGCTCTCGCTGGACGAGGCCTTCATGGACCTGGGCGGCACCGCCCGCCTCCACGGCGCGCCACCCGCAGTCATGCTCGCCCGCCTCATCCGGCGGATGCGCGACGAGCTGGGCATCACCGGCTCGATCGGGCTGAGCCACAACAAGTTCCTCGCCAAGATCGCCTCGGACCTCGACAAGCCGCACGGTTTTTCCGTGATCGGCGAGGCCGATACCGATGCCTTCCTGCACGACAAACCCGTCAGCCTGATATGGGGGGTCGGCGCCACCTCCCGCGCCGCGCTTCAAAGGGCGGGCATCCACACCTTCGCCGACCTGCTGCGATGGGACCGATCCGATCTTCACGCCCGCTTCGGCAGCATGGGCGAGCGCCTCTGGACCCTCGCACGCGGCCAGGACACCCGCCGCGTGTCCGCCCATCATCCGGTGAAATCCATCTCGAACGAGACTACCTTCGCCACCGACACCGCCGACCCGGATGTGCTTGACGGGCACCTGTGGCGGATGGCCGAAAAGGTGTCGGACCGCGCCAAGGCCCGCGACCTGGCCGGGCGCGTCGTCACGCTCAAGCTCAAGACCGCCGACCATCGCCTGCTGACCCGCCGACACAGCCTGCGCGACGCGACCCATTTCGCCGATACCATCTACCGGGCCGCGCGCGAGCTTTATGACCGCGATCGCCGCGCCGCCGGCCCCTTCCGCCTGCTTGGCGTCGGCCTATCGGACCTGTGCCCCGCCGCGCAGGCCGATCGCTCGGGCGACTTGCTGGACCCGGCCGCCACGGCCCGCCACGCCGCCGAGCGCACCACCGACGCGATCCGCCGCCGTTTCGGGCTGCAGGCGATCCGAAAGGGGCGCTCCCTGCGCTGAGCCTACTCCGCCGCCAGCGCTCCATCCCCCGCCGTGCCAATCAGGGCGATGTCAGCCACCACACCGTTCATCACCCGCACGAAGGCATCGAAGTCGTCGTTGGGCCGGACCTGGCGCTCGTCCATGTAGAGGCTACGATCAATCTCGATCTGGATCACATGCTGGTTGCGCAGGGGACGACCGTAGTGCTGCACCGTGTAGGCCCCCGCAAAGGGGGTGTTGCGCGCGGTCACCAGTCCCGCGCTGGCAAAGGCCTCCTCGATCCTCTCGACCACCGCCATTCCCGCCGCCGCACCGAACCTGTCACCCAGCACCACATCGGGCCGCTTGCCCCCATGCCGCGCCACGCCGTCCACGGCCTCGTGCGGCATCGAGTGACAGTCGATCAGGATCGCCTCCCCGAACCGCTCGTGCGCCTCCTTCAGTAGCGCGCCAAGCTGCGCATGGTAGGGTCGCCAACAGGTGACGATACGCTGGTGTGCCTCGCTCAGCGTGATCTTTCCACGATAGAGCGCCCGCCCGCCTGCCACGACCCGCGGGATCACCCCCAACCCCGAGGCGATGCGCGGATTATGGGCCACCGCCCGGGCGCCTTCGACGACGGCGGGGTCAAGCTCTTCCTCGCTGCGGTTCAGGTCCACGTAGGCGCGCGGCACATCCGCCAGCAACAAGGGCGCGCCGTGGCGCGGCGCCGCCGCGATCAGCCGGTCAACATAGGCGTCCTCGGACGATCGGATATCCGCCCCCCCGACAACGGCGCGGGCAAGGAATTCCTCGGGATACTCGCGCCCGCTATGTGGCGAGGCAAAGATAACGCTGGTGCTGCGCCGCACGGGCTGAACAACATGAAAGGGTCGGCTTGGCATCGGTCCTCCTGACATGCCAAGTTATAGCGCGATAAATTGCCATGCCAAAAGCCCTTGATCCCCCTGCCGACTCCTTTTATAGACACGCGAACCGGCGCGGAATATCCGCGCCCCTCTTATTCGGAGGGGTCGAATTTCCGTCGGGGTCATGGGCGATTAGCTCAGCGGTAGAGCACTTCGTTGACATCGAAGGGGTCACTG
>CAZOKA010000297.1:0-3234 GCA_964580265.1 uncultured Rhodobacterales bacterium
CGCGAGTTCATACTGGCCGCACGGTCTATCGGTACGACGAACTTCCGCATGATCACCCGGCATATCCTGCCCAACGTGATGTCGCCGATCATGGTATCGGCCACCCTGGGGATCGCGAACGCGATCATCACCGAAAGCGCGCTGTCGTTTCTCGGCCTCGGCTTTCCGCCGGATTTCCCGACATGGGGCCGGCTGCTGTATGATGCCACCAACTACCTGCAGCAGTATCCCGAGCGGGTGATCTGGCCCGGCGCGGCGATTTCGCTGACGGTGCTTTCGGTCAACTACCTTGGCGACGGGCTGCGCGATGCGCTGGACCCGCGGATTCGCGGGCGCTGAGGCCAAAAAGAACGGCACATCCAAAGATTTCGCGCGGCCCCGAATTGTGGGCCGCGCGATTTCGTCCAAATGGAACGTGGCACTTTGGATGCGGTCGTGGTTTGGAACATTTTCCCAAATCAGACCATTCAAACCCCACCCTTGCGACTTGATATGCACGCGCTCCTGCGCCAACTGGAACAATATTCCAACGCGACAGGAGCGAGTGATGTTCGAGACTTTCGGCTTTGAAACCCTGACCGCGCCGCAAGCGGCGCTGTGGTTCGCCCTTGCCCTGGGGCTGGTCTTTGGTGCGCTGGCGCAAATCACGCGGTTTTGCCTGCGCCGCGCCCTGGTCGGAAGCGACCGCCGCGCAGCAGGGGCAGTGTGGCTGACCGCGCTGGCCGTTGCGGTGGCGGGCACGCAAGCGGCTGTCGCCATGGGCTGGATCAGTTTTTCCGATCACCGTTTCATGGCCTCGGAGCTGCCTATACTGGCCATTGCGGCCGGTGGGCTGCTGTTCGGGGTTGGCATGGTCCTGACGCGGGGCTGCGTGTCGCGCCTGACGGTTCTGAGCGGATCGGGCAACCTGCGGGCGCTGCTGGTGCTGGTGGTGTTCGCGATCACCGCGCATGCCACGCTCAAGGGGGTATTGGCGCCGGTGCGCACCACCCTTGGCAGCGTGACCGTCCCGCTGGGGGACGCCGCCGCGCTGCCCGGCAACCCGTGGCTGTGGGCGGGCCTGCTGGCGGCGGCTGCGCTATTGGTGGCCTATCGCGCGGGCGCGGGGCGCGGGATGCTGGCGCTGGCCGCCGTGATCGGGGCACTGGTGCCGCTGGCATGGGTTGGCACGGGGTTCATCCTGTATGATGACTTCGACCCGATCGCGATGGAAAGCCTGTCTTTCACCTCGCCCTCGGCGGACACGATGTTCTGGCTGCTTGCCTCCACCTCGATCCCGGCAGGGTTTGGCGCGGGGCTGATTGGCGGCGTTCTGGGCGGGGCGTTCCTTGCCGCCGCAACGCGCGGCGAGTTCCGGTGGCAGAGCTTTGACAGCCCGCGGCAGACCGGCCGCTACCTGGGCGGTGCGGTGCTAATGGGTGCGGGCGGCGTTCTGGCCGGAGGCTGCACCGTGGGGGCGGGCCTGTCGGGGGTTCCGACCCTGTCGGTGGCGGCCGCTCTGGCGTTGGCGGCGATCGCGGCAGGGGCGTTGGCGGCGCGGGCGGTGCTTAATGAATCCGGGCGTGAATTCGGCGGATCAGCCACCACACGAGCAGCACAACCGGCAGAGTAAGCATCGCCGTCAGCTCGCCCTTGGCGAGGCCGATGAGCTTGGCGAAGGGGCTGGCGGCGTAGGCCGCCAGCGACACGCCGTAGTAGCTGATCGCCACCACGCTCAGGCCTTCGACCGTGCGTTGCAGGCGCAGTTGCGCCTCGGCGCGGCGGTTCATGCCTTCCAGCAGCTTCTGGTTCTGGGCCGAGCGATCCACGTCCACCGAGGTGCGCAGCAACTCGCCCGCGCGCATGGCCCGGTCGGCGAGCGTGTCGAGGCGCCGCTGCGTGGCCTTGATGGTGCGCATCGCGGGATCGTAGCGGCGCATCATGAATTCGTTGAACGTCTGGCGCCCCTCGAAGCGCTGTTCGCGCAAGACCGCGATACGCTGGTGCACGATCGCCTCGTAGGCGGCGGTCGCGCCGAACCGGAACGAAGTGCGCGCAACCATGTTTTCCAACTCGGCCGATATGGCCAGCAGCCCCGAAAGCGTTTCCTCGGCCGGGTGATCGCCGTGGGTCATCCTGTCCATCAGGCTGGTCAGGCGGCAATCCAGCGCGCCCATGCGCGGCGACATGTCCTTGACCTTGGCGAAGCCCAGCATCGACATCGTCTTGTAGGTCTCGATCTCGCACAGGCGCTGCACCACGCGGCCGACGCGGCGGCTGCCGGTGCCGGGGGCGACGAACACGGCGACGCGCTGATGCCCGGCGGAATCGATGCGAAAATCGGCGGCCACCACGGCGGCATCGTCCAGCACCCGGCTGACGGCCAGGCTTTCGGGCACGAACCAATCGCGGACCCGCGCCATCACGGTATCCTTGTCCTGCATCGGCTCGATCCGCATCAGGGCCGATGTCATGCGCACGCCGGGCATCTGTGCCAGCCAATCCTCGGGGAACACCTCGAAATCGGCGGGGTCGAAGGCGCGCTGGCTCAGTTGATTGGAAAACACCGTGTAGGTGACGAACTCGGTATGGCTTTCCCATTTCAGGCGGTAGCGCCCGATCTGGCCGAAATAATGCGTCGCGCCCGGCTGCGGGTGCGGTGCACCGTGGCGGTCCAGCAGGGCAATCAGGTGGTCCATGTCCGCGTTTCTATCGCGGCCTGCGGCCCCGTCGGCGCGCTTGACGGCCAGGAACACGGCGCTGCACGGCACATCGAGCGAGGGGAACGGCCGCGCATGCAGCTCGTTGGCCAGGTCGTAACGGAGGGGGTGATCCTGAATGGGCGGCATGGCGCGATCCGGCTGTGCAATGTCAAAGATGGGGCAGCTATATCGCGCCCCGAAGGCAAAGGGAAGTAAAGTGTTTTGTTTCAGAAGGTTACAGAACACGATCGTATACCGAGCCGGGCGCCGCCCGCCGTTCTGCGGAAAAGAGCACCCCGAATGGCCACCGTTTACGGGATGCGATGCTAGTCACGTCCGGCCCTGGGGCGGCGCGGGAATGTCATGTATGGCCTGATGCGGACGTTGAAGGCCAGGCACCAATGCGCGGAATCAAGGCGCGTAGCGCCGCCGCGCAGCGCCCGACCGCCCCCGTCGCACCGAAGGTGCGCCGCCAATAGTCGGCACGCCTCTGGCGTGACGGGCGGGCGCTTTTGCAGGCGTATCAAATGATTGATAAAACAGAGGTATTTGG
>CAZOKA010000298.1:0-3225 GCA_964580265.1 uncultured Rhodobacterales bacterium
GGTATCCTGGTGGATGACGCCATCGTGGTGATCGAGAACATCGCGCGGCACTGGGCGCTGGACCCGGCCAAAAGCCGGGTACGCGCGGCGATCGAGGCGGTGGCCGAGGTGGGCAACCCCACGATCGTGGCAACGCTGACGGTGGTGGCGGCGCTGTTGCCGATGCTGTTCGTGTCGGGGCTGATGGGCCCGTACATGAGCCCGATCCCTGCCAATGCCAGCGCCGCGATGATCTTTTCGTTCTTCGTGGCGGTCATCATCACGCCGTGGCTGATGGTGAAGATCGCGGGCAACGCCAAGATGAGCGATCATGCCCATGACGACACCTATGGCGGCCATCCCGGCGGCACGCTGGGCCGGATTTATGCCACTGTGGCGCGGCCGCTGCTGGCGACGAAATCAGGCTCGCTGGCGTTTCTTCTGCTGACGGCTGCGGTGTCGTTCGGGTCTTTGGGGCTGCTTTACACCAAGGATGTGACTGTCAAGCTGCTGCCGTTCGACAACAAGTCGGAACTGATGGTGGTGATCGACCTGCCCGAGGGGGCCTCGGTCGAGGCGACGGATGCGGTGGCGCAGAAGGTGGCGCGCGCGGCGCTGGACCTGCCCGAGGTGGTGCAGGCGCAGACCCATGCGGGCACTGCGGCGCCGTTCAATTTCAACGGGTTGGTGCGGCACTACTATATCCGCAACGCGCCGCAGATGGGCGATGTTGACCTGCAACTGTCGGCCAAGGATGACCGCGAGCGTGCCAGTCACGACATCGCGCTGGAGCTGCGCGAGCGGCTGAACGCGCTGGACCTGCCTGCGGGAACGTCGCTCAAGACCGTGGAGCCGCCGCCGGGGCCGCCGGTGATCTCGACCCTGCTGGCGGAGATTTATGGCCCCACGCCCGAGGCCCGCCGCGAGGCGGCAGCCAAGGTGCGCGCGGCGTTCGAAAGCGTGCCGTTCATCGTGGATGTCGATGACAGCTATGGCACGCGGGCAAGGCGGTTGCGGGCGGTGATCTCGAATGTCGATCTGGATTTCTTCCGTGTGCAGGAAAGTGACGTGTTCGATACGCTGGGCCTGCTGAACGCGGGGCGCACGGTGGGTTATTCGCATCGCGGCGAAGGGCGCAATCCGATCCCGATCGTGGTCGAGCGCCCCCTTGCCGACCGGGTGATGGATGAGCGGTTCCTGACCACGCCGATCCCGGCGAACGTGCTGCCGGGTTCGCGCGGTGTGGTCGAGTTGGGCGATGTGGTGCAGGTGCGCGAAGAGGCGGCATCCTATCCCGTGTTCCGCCACAACGGCCGCGCCGCCGAGATGGTTACCGCCGAGTTGGCCGGTGATTTCGAGGCGCCGCTATATGGCATGATCGCCGTGCAGCAGGCGCTGGATGAGATGGAGTGGGAGCCGGGCACCAAGCCCAATATCAGCCTCAACGGTCAGCCCGAGGACGAAAGCGAGGTCACGCTGCTCTGGGATGGCGAGTGGGAGGTGACATGGGTCACGTTCCGCGACATGGGTGCGGCGTTCGGCGTGGCGCTGCTGGGTATCTACATCCTGGTGGTGGCGCAATTCGGCAGCTTCCGCTTGCCGCTGGTGATACTGACGCCCGTGCCGCTAACCTTCGTGGGGATCATGGCCGGTCACTGGCTGTGGGAGGCGCCGTTCAGCGCCACCTCGATGATCGGGTTCATCGCGCTGGCGGGGATCATCGTGCGCAACTCGATCCTGCTGGTGGATTTCATCCGGCATGCGGACAAGACCGGCAAATCCGATCTGGACATCCTGATCGAGGCGGGCGCGATCCGGTTCAAGCCGATCCTGCTGACAGCGATCGCGGCGATGATCGGGGCGGTGGTGATCCTGTCTGACCCCATTTTCCAGGGGCTTGCGCTGTCGCTGTTGTTTGGCTTGCTCAGCTCGACGTTGCTGACGGTGTTGGTGATCCCGGCCATCTACCGCGTGTTCAAGACGTGACAAACAAGCCGTCCCGCCCGCCATCGCGGCGGGTGGGGCGGCACCGGGGCTGACCCATGCTGTGGCAGCAGTGATACGCTGCGGCAACTAATCCCCCTGAATTGGAACAATTTTCCGATCCACCCTAGCAGCGCGGCAAGGGTTGGGGTAGAACCGCTGCGACGCTGGGGGGCGCCACATTCTGGGAGCCGGGAATGAACCGACTTTTTGCCGCCGCCTGCTGCGCCATTATCGCCATGGCAGGAACCATAACCCACGCGCAGGAGCGCGAACGCCTTGGCTATGGCCGTCTTGTGACCAACGATGTCTTTGGCGACATGCAGGACCGTTGGCGCACGGGCTCGGTTGCGTCCAGCCGGGTTTGGGGGCGTGGATGGCATGGCGATTTGCCCCGCCGGTTCGGCGATATCCTGGAGCTGCGTTTCGGCGGCGAGATCATCGCGCCTGATGACGCGATCACGCCGGCGCCGGGCGACAGGCCCTATGCCGGGGCGCTGTCGCTGGGCCTGCATACGCATTTCCGCACGGGTGCGCTGGAGATGGCAGTGGGCGCCGATGTTGTCGTGACCGGGCCGCAAACCGGGCTGGACGGGTTCCAGGACGCATTGCACAGCCTGTTGGGCGTGCGCGGCGTGTCGGGCGCGGTACGGTCTGCGCAGATTGCCAACGGGGTGCATCCCACGCTGGTCGTCGAGGCGGGGCGCGTTCTGTCGCTGTCGGACAGGGCGCATTTGCGCCCCTTCGTCGAAGGGCGCGCGGGGGTCGAGAACATCTTGCGCGCAGGCGCCGACCTGACCATCGGCAAGATGGGCCAGGGCGAGTTGCTGGTGCGCGATCCTGTGACCGGGCAGCGGTATCGCGCGATCCGCCAGGTCAATGCCGGCTATTCCTTCGTGCTGGGCGGGGACATCGCGAAAGTGTCCGACAGCACCTATCTGCCCGCATCACGTGGCTACAGCCTGACCAACACGCGCGACCGGCTGCGCGCCGGGGTGCACTGGCAGGGCGAAAGTGGCCAGAGCGCCTATTACGGGCTGACGTGGCTGGGCCGGGAATTCAAGGCACAGGGCAACGGCCAGGTCGTCGGCTCCTTGCGCCTGAAGCTGGTGTTCTGAATCTGCCGCGCGCGCATGTCGCGCCCCGTGCGGATTATTGCTGCGAATCAGGGGCTTCTCAGGTGAAGTTGAACCTGCTATCATCGTTGCAATAAAAAACGATGAGGCAGGCAGGCAATGAACACGTGCTATGGTGGCACGTTCG
>CAZOKA010000299.1:0-3210 GCA_964580265.1 uncultured Rhodobacterales bacterium
TTTGCGCCCACCCGGCGGTCGGGCACCGCGCGGCTCTTCAGCCAATAGCCCAACGACCGCACCAAGCCATATCCGCACGCGCGCGCGGAGAAGCATCGAAGGTTCGCGCCATGGGCAAAGCGCGCCCCGGCCAGGGACGAAGGCCGAGGCACGCTCATGCAAGGCTCGCGCCCGGCAGATCAGTTGCCGGCGCCGCCTTGCATGTTGCCGTGGTTCATCATGCCCTGGCCCGGCTTGCGCTCCAGGTCCACCGGCACTTCGATCTGCACATCGCCCGCCTTCTCGAAGCTCAGCGTCAGCGGGATGATGTCGCCCTGCTCAAACGGGTCGGTGATGCCCATGAACATCACGTGATGCCCGCCGCGCTGCATCGCGATCATGCCATCCTTTGGCAGGGCAAAGCCCTCTTCGACATGGATCATGCGCATCACGCCGTTCTCGTCTTCCTTGTGCGTGTGCAACTGCACCATCTTCGCCACCGGCGAGGACACCCCGATCAGGCGGTCATCCTGCCCGGTCTCGTTCTTGATCATCATGAACGCCGCGCCCGAGGTGGACATCATCGCCGACGCCCGCGCATAGGGCTCATTCACCATGATCCCCCCGGCCCATGCGGGCAGGGCCATCGTGCATACGGCCGCAGCCGCCATTATCGTGGATTTGAAAGACATCGCGTCTCTCCCTTGTCTGTCTGTGAAACCGTGTGTTGGTAGTAGTCTGCTATGGACTCACGACAGGGCAGGGGGATCGCGCGCCGACGGCACGACATGCGCCGCCATTGCCGTGACGGCGCGCGCGCGCGCCACCGCCGCTTCGCTGCGCATTGCCGGTTGCGGTGGCATCGCCGGTGCGGCCAGCACGGCGGCGAACAGCGACATCGCGCAATCCGGGCAGATATGCGGCGGCCCCACGGGCTGCCCGTTTTCATCGGTCAGAACCGTGATCGGCCCGGTGCCGGTGCACAGCACCATCTGCCCCGACGCATCGGGCGCGCTGCGCATCAACGCCATCGACTGGCCCGTCAGGACCAGCAGCAGCGCCAGCGCAATCGCCTGCAAGGGATGGTTCATCCGCCTCATGCGCCCATCATATAGCGAGGCGCGGGGCAGGGGGAAAGCGACAAAAGGAAACAGCCCCGCCACCACTGGCAGGGCTGCTCGATAGCTTGCAGGTCGCCTCGTCCGGGCTTCAGGCCTCGGCGGCGACGGCCTGTGCCTTGGCGATCTCTTTCTTGACCTTCAGGGCCGCCGGCGACAGCTCTTCGTCCTTGGCCTTGGCAAGGAACTTGTCCAAGCCGCCACGGTGATCCACGCTGCGCAGCGCAGATGCCGAAATCCGCAGCTTGATGCCACGGCCCAGCGTTTCCGATTGCAGCGTCACATCGTTCAGATTGGGACGAAACAGGCGGCGGGTCTTGTTGTGGGCATGGCTGACATTGTTGCCAGTCATGGGGCCTTTTCCGGTCAGTTCGCAACGGCGCGACATGGGCGTATCCTCGTCTGGGTCAGCGGGGTGCATCTGACCCCATCAACAAATATAAGGGCACTGACGATGCGCAGCGCCCGGAATTTCGTCAGCGGTCATTAGGCGGAATCGGCCCGCCCGTCAAGCGCCCGCCGGCGCATTTCCCGTATTCCCCGAAATTCAGGGCGTGACACCGGCCGCGCGCCGCGTCAAACTCGGCCCATGCCACATGACCACCACGACCCCGATCACGCCCACGCCGTGCTGCCGCCCGATCCCGCGCTCAGGGTGCGGGCGCTGGAAACCATCCTGACGCAAAAGGGCCTGGTCGATCCCGCCGCCATGGACGAGATCATGGATACCTACGCCCACCGCGTCGGCCCGCAAGAGGGCGCGCGCGTCGTCGCCCGTGCCTGGGCCGACCCGGAATTCCGCGCGGCGCTGCTTGCCGATGCCGGCCCGGTCCTCGATTCGCTTGGCCTGACCGGGCGGCAGGGCGAACATGTCACCGTCGTCGAAAACACCCCCGAGCGTCACAACGTCATCGTCTGCACCTTGTGCTCCTGCTATCCGTGGACCCTGCTGGGCATCCCGCCGGGATGGTACAAATCCGACGAATACCGCGCCCGCGTGGTGCGCGAGCCGCGCAAGGTGCTGGCCGAATTCGGCCTGACCCTGCCGCGCGAGCAGGCCGTGCGCGTCTGGGACAGCACCGCCGAGATGCGCTACCTCGTCCTGCCGATGCGCCCCGAGGGCACCGACGGCTGGGGCGAGGATGAGCTCGCCCGCCTCGTCACCCGCGATTCGATGGTCGGCACCGGCCTGCCACGCGCCGCCCATGAGGCGCCCGCGCCATGACCCGCCTGCACGACATGGGCGGGCGCTTCGGCGATGGCCCGGTCACGGTGGATAGCGAGGACGCCCCCGTGTTCAAGAAAGACTGGCACGCCCGCGCGCTGGCCGTGACGCTGGCGGCGGGGGCGCTGGGGCAATGGAACCTCGATAGCAGCCGCCACGCCCGCGAACGGCTCAGCCCGCGCGACTACATGCGCTTCAGCTACTACGAGAAATGGATCGCCGCGCTGGCCGACCTGCTGGTGGAAAAGGGCATCGTGACCCGCGACGAGCTGCGCGCCGGACAGGCCAGCGGCCCCGCACCGGACGCCCTGCGCGCCCGGCGTCTGGATGCCGCCGCCGTCGCCCCCACCCTGCGCCGCGGCGGGCCGACGGATCGCGCCGGCCCCGCGCCGCGCTTTGCCCCGGGCGAGCGCGTCCGCCTGCGCCGCGCCCGCCACGCCCACATCCCCGGCGGCCACACGCGCCTGCCCGGCTATGCCGGCGGGCAGGTGGCCACCGTCCTGCACAGCCACGGCGCGCATGTCTTTCCCGACAGCAACGCGCACGGCCTGGGCGAGGCGCCGCAGCCGCTCTATACCGTGGCGCTGCGCGCCGCCGATCTGTGGCTGGCCCCCGAACACCCCGATGACGAGGTCACCTTCGACGCGTTCGAGCCCTACCTGGAGCCGCTGAAATGACCCTGTCCCCCACGCCCGAGGATGCCCCCCGCTTCGACGCCCCCTGGCACGCGCAGGTCTTCGCCCTCACCGTCGCCCTGTCCGAGGCGGGCGCCTTCACCTGGCCCGAGTGGACGGAAACCTTTGCCGCCACCCTGCGCGCGCGCAGCATGGATGGCCCCCTCGACGGGTCCGAGGATTATTACCTGGCATGGCTTGCCGCGCTCGAGGA
>CAZOKA010000300.1:0-3185 GCA_964580265.1 uncultured Rhodobacterales bacterium
CAATCGCGGTTGTTGAAGAACTCCTCCCACAGCACCTTGCCGATCATCAGGGTTTGCGAGCCGCCCAGCAGCGACGGGATCACGAATTCGCCGATGGTGGGGATGAACACCAGGAAACAGCCCGCGATGATGCCGCTGCGCGACAGCGGTATGGTGATCAGCCAGAACGCCGTGATGCGAGAGCAGCCCAGATCCTCGGCTGCCTCCAGCAGCGATCCGTCCAGTTTTTCCAGCGTTGCGTAGATGGGCAGGATCATGAACGGCAGGTAGGTATAGACGATACCGATATAGACCGCCGTGTTGGTGTTCAGGATCGTCAGCGGCGCATCTATCACGCCGACCCATAGCAGAAGCTGGTTCAGGAAACCCTCGGTCGACAGGATGCCCATCCACGAATAGACCCGGATCAGGAAACTGGTCCAGAACGGCAGGATCACCAGCATCATCAGCGTCGGGCGCCATTCATCGGCCGCCTGCGCCATGCCATAGGCGATGGGGTAGCCCACCAGCAGCGTCAGCACGGTGGCAATTACCGCGATCCTGAGGGATGACAGGTAGGCTTTCCAATACAGATCGTCCTGCGTAAGGAAGGTGAAATTCTCGAAATCCAGTCCCGACAGGAAATTGCGAATGCCCTCCCAGCCCGCGCCGATATCCAGCGTTGGCGTGTAAGGGGGGATTGCCAGGGCAATATCCGAAAGGCTGATCTTCAGCACGATCAGGAACGGCACCAGGAACAGCGCCAGAAGCCACAGGTAGGGCGGAATGAGCAGGAGAAAGCGACGCAGGTTCATCGGTCCAGCACCACCGAGCCGGTGTTGGTCCAACTCAGCCAGACCTCGTCCTCCCATGTCAGGGCGCGGCGCGACAGGCGGCGGGTGTTGGCCGTTTGCGCCTTGATCATCTGCCCCCCCGGCAGTTCCACGTGATAGGTGCTCAGGTTGCCCAGGTAGGCGATGTCGATGATCTTGCCCTGCACGGTGTTGTCGGCGTCAGTGGGCTTGTCGATCGAGATACCGATCTTCTCGGGCCGGATCGCAAGGTAGCACCGCTGTCCGTTGGGCAGCTTGGCAGACGTCTTGGCGTGAAACGGCGGCTGCCCCTCGGCCCAGGTGATGTCATACCCATCGCCCGACGGGGTCGCGGTACCCTCGATGATGTTCACGTCGCCGATGAAATCGGCCACGTAGACGGTGTTCGGGGCCTCGTAAATCTCGGCCGGCGTGGCGACCTGCACGATGCGCCCCTCGTCCATCACGGCGACGCGGCTGGCGACGGTCATCGCCTCTTCCTGGTCGTGGGTGACGATCACGAAGGTGGTGCCGGTCTTTTCCTGGATGTCCATCAGCTCGAACTGCGTATCCTGCCGCAGCTTGGCATCGAGCGCGCCAAGCGGCTCGTCCAGCAGCAGCAGCTTGGGCGCCTTGGCAAGGCTGCGCGCCAATGCCACGCGCTGACGCTGGCCGCCGGAAATCTGGTGCGGCTTGCGCTTGGCGAACTTTTCCAGCCGCGTCAGGCGCAGCATTTCGTCAACGCGTGCGTCGATCTCGGGTTTGGGCATCCTGGCGCGCCGCAGCCCGAAGGCGATGTTGTCCCAAACGCTCAGATGCGGGAACAGCGCATAACTTTGGAACATCATGTTGACCGCGCGCTTGTTTGGCGGCACCTGGGCCATGTCCTGCCCCGCCAACAGAATTTGTCCTTCGGTCGGGTTTTCGAACCCCGCCAGCATGCGCATCATCGTCGTCTTGCCGCAGCCTGACGGGCCCAGCAGGGCAAAGAATTCCTGTGCGTAGATATCCTGGGTCAGGTCGTCGATCGCGGTGAAGGCGCCGAATCGTTTGGTCACGTTCCTGAACTGGATAAGCGGCTTTGCCTCCGGGTCATTCCACGGGGCGAATTCGGTTTGTGCCATGATGATCCCTGTTGTCATGAAAAGACCCGCGCAGTTGGCTGCGCGGGTCCGGGTGCCGGGTCTTCAGGTGCCCGACTTGATCTTGGTCCACAGGCGGGTGACCACCCGCTGCACCTTGGCGCCGTAGGGCGTTGTCGTGAACAGGTTGTCCAGCGTTTCCTGGCTGGGGTAGATCGCCGGATCGCCTATCACGTCCTCCACCAGGTATTCCTGCGACGCCTTGTTGCCGTTGGCGTAATATACGTAGTTGGACGCCTGCGCCATGTTCTCGGCATCAAGGATGAAGTTCAGGAACTTGTGCGCGCCATCGGGGTTGGGCGCGTCCGCCGGGATCGCCATCATGTCGAACCACATCTGCGCACCTTCCTTGGGCGCGTTATAGGCGATCTCGACGCCGTTATCGGCCTCGGCGGCACGGTCGCGCGCCTGCAGCACGTCACCCGACCACCCCACGGCCACGCAGATATCGCCGTTGGCAAGCCCGTTGATGTATTCGCTGCTGTGGAACTTCTGGATATAGGGGCGGATCTTGCCGAATACCTCGCCCGCCTTCTCGATGACCTCGGGGTCATGGCTGTTGGGGTCTTCGCCGATATAGTTCAGCGCGGCGGGAATCATCTCGGCCGGGGCATCAAGGAAATGCACGCCGCAATCGGCCAGCTTTTCCATGTTCTCGGGGTTGAAGATCAACTCCAGAGAATCAATCGGCGCATCCTCGCCCAGGCGCTTGGTCACCTCGCCGACATTCACGCCGATACCTGTGGTGCCCCACATGTAGTTGATGGAATACTCGTGGCCGGGGTCGTATTGCGCTGTCCGGTTGCGGACCACGTCCCACATGTTGTCGAGGTTCGGCAGCTTGGACTTGTCCAGCTTCTGGAACGCGCCCGCCGTGATCTGGCGCTGCAGGAACGTGCCCGAGGGCACCACCACGTCATAGCCCGAGCCGCCGGCCAGCATCTTGGTTTCCAACAGCTCGTTGCTGTCGAACACGTCATAAATCAAGTCGATGCCGGTCTCTTCCTCGAACTTGGTCAGCAGCGCCTCGTCGATGTAATCGGACCAGTTGTAGACGCGCACCTCTTCGGCGGCGGCGGCGCCGGCAACCATCGCCAGCGTCGCCGTCATGGTCATCAGGTGGTATCTCATGTTGTCTCTCCTGTTGGTTTCGGGTCTTTAGGTGCCCTGCGATAATTTGATCAAGTTTTGCCGCAAAAGGCAATATGGTAATGTTTTCACGGCATCGGTAAACTGGCAAGGCAATGTAATG
>CAZOKA010000301.1:0-3184 GCA_964580265.1 uncultured Rhodobacterales bacterium
GGATGCTGCCCGGCGTCTCGGGGATCGAGGTGTGCCGCCGCCTCAAGATGCGCCCCGAAACCCGCCGCATCCCGATCATCATGCTCTCGGCCCGCTCCGAAGAGGTGGATCGCGTGCGCGGATTGGAAACCGGCGCCGATGACTACGTGATCAAGCCCTATTCGCTGGTCGAACTGATGGCCCGCGTGCGCACGCAACTGCGCCGCATCCGCCCCTCGACCGTGGGCGAGACGCTTGAATTCGATGACATCGTTCTCGACGCCGAGGCGCACAAGGTCCACCGTGACGGCGAATTGCTCAAGCTCGGCCCGACCGAGTTTCGCCTGCTGGCCACCTTCATGGAAAAACCCGGCCGCGTCTGGAGCCGTGAGCAACTGCTCGACCGGGTCTGGGGCCGCGACATCTATGTCGATACGCGCACCGTTGACGTTCATATCGGGCGGCTACGCAAGGCCCTTACGCGCCACGGCGGCGAAGACCCCTTGCGCACCGTGCGCGGCGCGGGTTACGCGCTCGGGTGACACGTGCGGCTCATGCGGCGGATCATGTTATCTGCGTATGCCTCTGACAAACCAACATGAATCGCACCGGGCACGGCCCCACCCGGCGCGCACGGTTGAACGCATTGATTTTCCTGTGGATAAGTATGATCAATTCACCGATTCAGACAAGAATCCAGATGATTTATCGGATATTTTCCTGTTTCATGACTCATTGCCGCTAGTGCCATGCCCTATCACCCCCTTTGAGAAGGGCACACCGTCAGGGTCGTGCCCGCCCTGGGGGCGGCCTCGGGCGCGAACCGGATCGCCGGGCGATCCGGGGGCAAAATTGCAAATGACGCGCATGATACCGCTTGTCTGGATATGCTCGCGCCCCTGCGATAGGCTGCGGCCTGGGCGGCCCACCGCGCGCGGGTCGCATGGACACGGGGAAATCGCGTGACGTTACAGGGGCAGGAACAGCTACCGCTGAAGTTTCGTGCATCGCATAAAAGTGATGTCCGAACGCAGTTTGCAGCCCTTTGTTACCGCATTCACCGCGGTCGTCCCGAGGTGCTCCTGATCACCAGCCGCGGCTCTCGCCGCTGGATCGTGCCCAAGGGCTGGCCGATCGAAAACATGACCCCCGCCCAAAGCGCCCGGCAGGAAGCCTGGGAAGAGGCCGGCGTCAAGGGGCGCCCGATCGAACGCTGCATCGGGCTGTTCTCCTACCCCAAGGTGATCGGGCAGGACGAAACCCTGCCTTGTATCGCAATGGTTTACCCGGTGAAGGTAAAGTCGCTGGCAAACAACTACCCCGAATCCCATCAGCGCCGCCGCAAGTGGTTTACCCGCAAAAAGGCCGCGGTCCGCATCACAGAGCCGGAATTGGCCCACATCATCCGCAATTTCGATCCCTCCGCCCTGCGCTAGCCAACTGGCAAAAGGCTCCCGTATTTCTGCCGTTGACCGTTCTATGCCAAAGCGCGGCCTCAGCCCATGAAAAAGGGCCGGTCGCGATGCGCCGGCCCGTTTTTCAAATCTGGCGTGGTGCCGTTATTCCTGTTGGCCCATGAACATCAGCAGGAACTGGAACATGTTGAGGAAGTCCAGGTACAGGCTGAGCGCGCCATGGATGGCGGACTTGTCCAGCCACTCCTGATCGCCATGCGCGGCGTGTTGCAGGTACATGTTCTTGATGTTCTGCGTGTCATAAGCCGTCAGGCCGGCGAAGATCAGCACGCCAAGCGCCGAGATCGCGAACATGATCGCGGGGCTGCCGAGGAAGATGTTGATGATCATCGCCACCAGCAGGCCGATCACGCCCATGATCAGGAAGCTGCCCCAGCCCGAGATGTCCTTTTTCGTGGTGTAGCCCCACAGCGACAGGCCCGCGAACGCGATGGCCGTCACCAGGAAGGTCTGCACGATCGAGAAGGACGTGTAGAAGATGAAGATCGAGCTGAGCGATACGCCGATCAGCGTGGCGAACACGAAGAAGAATAGCTGCGCCGCCTGCGCCGAGGCGCGTTGCATCACGGCGCCGAAGCCAAAGATCATCAGCAGCGGCGCGAACATGATCACCCATTTCAGCGGCGTCGTGTAGATCAACGCGCCGAAGTTGGTCAGCATCTTGCCATTGCCAATCTCGCCCACGGCCATGGCCGGGTCGGTCGTGGTGGCGATGCCGGAGATGGCCCATGCCGCCAGCGCGGTAATGAGCATGCCCACGGACATGGTGCCGTAGACCTTGTTCATGTGGGCGCGAAGCCCTTCGTCAATCTGGGCGGCGCTTCTGCCGGCCGCCGTCCGGATCGTGTTGAAATCAGCCATTCATGCCTCCGATGATGAACCTTTGATGCCCCTTGGGACTCTCAGGTTCAATATCGTGCACAGTGTGCATGTTTTCAAGGCTTTCCGGCGGCGCGGATGCAGTTTTCCGCTCTAGCGCAGCCAGTTGGACGGAACGTCCCAAACCGGGCGGCGCGCCTCTTTCAGGGCGGCGTCACGGGACAGGCCGATATCGCTCAGGGCGCGGTCGTCAAGGCTGGCAAGCTCGCGGCGCTGGGCGCGCAGGGACAGAGCGTTGCGCAGGCGGGTCAGCAGGCCGGGGCGCTCAACGGTGGCGCCGGTGCTGTCGCAGCGGGTCGAGGTCAGGGTCGTCATGGCGGAAACTTTCGTAAATGTGATCATGAGTCGGGGTTGCATCATCTATGGTGATGTATATGGGGATTGCGTCACATAGTAAAAATGAATATTTGTCGGCAAAAGCATCAAGAATGGTGATGAAATGAGAAACCTTGACGTCACAACCCTGCGCTCGTTCATCGCGGTGGCCGATACCGGCGGTGTGACCCGCGCGGCGGGGCAGCTCAACCTGACGCAATCGGCAGTATCGATGCAGGTCAAGCGGCTGGAGGACATGCTGGGCCTGGCCCTGCTGGAGCGGGCTAACCGCAGCGTGTCGCTGACCGCGTCGGGACAGCAGTTATTGGGCTATGCACGGCGGATCGTGGAAATGAACGACGACGCGGTTTCGCGCCTGACGGACCGGGTGTTCGAAGGCGAGATCGTGCTGGGCGTGCCGCATGACGTGGTCTATCCGGTGATTCCCAGCGTGCTGAAACGGTTCCATGCGCAATACCCACGCATGAAGGTCAACCTTCAGTCGTCCTACACCAACGGGCTGAAACGGCAATACG
>CAZOKA010000302.1:0-3177 GCA_964580265.1 uncultured Rhodobacterales bacterium
TGATAGTTTAACGTCAAACTAACAGCGGAATCGGAGGGATGCGCATGGCTGCCAAATCGTTTGATGTGATCGTGATCGGGTCTGGTCCGGGCGGTTATGTGGGGGCCATTCGCGCCGCACAACTGGGCCTGAAGGTTGCCATCGTCGAGCGCGAGAACCTTGGCGGCATCTGCCTGAACTGGGGCTGCATCCCGACCAAGGCGATGTTGCGCTCGGCCGAAGTCTATCACCTGATGCATCGCGCCGGCGAATTTGGCCTGAAGGCCGGCGATATCGGGTTCGACCTGGACGCGGTTGTGAAACGCTCGCGCAAGGTGGCAGGGCAGCTCAACAGCGGGGTCGGGCATCTTCTGAAGAAAAACAAGGTCACTGTCATCATGGGCGAGGCGACGATCCCCGCCAAGGGGCGCGTCGCGGTCAAGACCGACAAGGGCACCGAGGATTTGCAAGCGCCGTCGATCGTCGTGGCAACGGGCGCGCGGGCGCGGGACTTGCCGGGACTGGAGGCCGATGGCGAGCGGGTATGGAGCTATCGTCACGCGCTTCAGGCCTCGCGCATGCCCAAGAAGCTGCTGGTCATCGGATCGGGCGCGATCGGGATCGAGTTTGCCAGCTTCTTCAACACGCTTGGGGCAGAAACCACGGTGGTCGAGGTGATGGAAAGCATCCTGCCGGTGGAGGATGCCGAGATCGCCGATTTCGCGCGCAAGCAGTTCAAGAAGCAGGGCATGACGATCATGGAAAAATCCACCGTCAAGCAGCTTGACCGCGCCAAGACCAAGGTGACCGCGCATATCGAGAGCGGCGGCAAGGTCAGCAAGCAAGACTTCGACACGGTGATTTCCGCCGTGGGGATCGTCGGCAATACCGAAGGGCTGGGCCTTGAGGAACTGGGCGTAAAGGTGGATCGCAGCCATGTCGTGACCGACAAGCACTGTCGCACCGGCGTCGAGGGGATCTATGCCATCGGCGATATCGCCGGGGCGCCTTGGCTGGCGCACAAGGCCAGCCACGAGGGCGTGATGGTGGCCGAGTTGATCGCCGGGGGCGATCCGCACCCGGTGGACCCCGACAGCATCGCCGGCTGCACCTATTGCCAGCCGCAGATCGCCAGCGTCGGCCAGACCGAGGCGCAAGCCAAGGAGGCCGGGCGCAAGATCAGGGTCGGGCGGTTCCCGTTCATCGGCAACGGTAAGGCCATCGCCTTGGGCGAGGCCGAGGGTCTGGTCAAGACGATCTTTGACGCGGACACGGGCGAGCTGATCGGCGCGCACATGGTTGGTGCCGAGGTGACGGAACTGATCCAGGGCTATGTCGTGGGGCGCACGCTCGAGACGACCGAGGCGGAGTTGATGAACTCGGTCTTCCCGCATCCGACGCTATCGGAGATGATGCACGAATCCGTTCTGGACGCCTACGACCGGGCGATTCACTACTGAGTGACTTGCGTGCAAGGACCACCGGCGGCGATCCAGTCGCCAAGGCCGCCGGCATTGCGCACGTCCGAATAGCCAAGCTGCCGCAGCAACCGCGCGGCCATCCCCGAGCGCGCGCCGCTGGCGCAATAGAGCGCGAGTGGCTTGCCTTGTGACAGGCGGGTGTCATGGTCCGGGTGGCGTGGATCGGCAACCATGGGCAGGCGCATCATCGGGATATGCAGCGCGCCCTTGGCCTGCCCGGTCTGGGCCAGTTCGCTGGCATCGCGAATGTCGATCAGCGTGACCTCGCCCTTGGCGACCTGGGTAACCAGATCATCAAGGTTTGCCTTGGGCTGGGGCGAGCGCATGAAGCCAAGCATGTCATATCCTCTGACGTGGTAGTTTGTCCCGGTGATATCGGATCGTCTGTGTGTGGTTCAAGATGCGCGCGGCAAATAAATTCAGAAATAGGAATGTTTATGCCGATGCGGCGCATTCTTGTGCAGCGCGTGCATGGGAATTGCAAAATGTTCATCTAATGTTCGCGTTTTTGGGTTGGCGATCCGGGGCGGCTCCACTATCTGTTAACCACCAAGGCCGGGGGCTGTGATGGCGGAACTCAAGAAAATCGAGGTGCGCGGCGCGCGCGAGCATAATCTCAAGAGCATCGACGTGGACATTCCGCGCGATCAGTTGGTGGTGATCACCGGGCTTTCGGGGTCGGGCAAGTCATCGCTGGCCTTCGATACGATCTATGCCGAGGGGCAGCGCCGCTATGTCGAATCTCTGTCGGCCTATGCGCGGCAGTTCCTGGACATGATGCAGAAGCCGGACGTGGATCACATCACCGGCCTGAGCCCGGCGATTTCCATCGAGCAAAAGACCACGTCGAAAAACCCGCGCTCCACCGTGGGCACGGTGACGGAAATCTACGACTACATGCGGCTGCTGTTCGCGCGGGCGGGCACGCCCTACAGCCCCGCCACCGGCCTTCCCATCGAGGCACAGCAGGTGCAGGACATGGTTGACCGGGTGATGGCGATGGAAGAGGGCACGCGCGCCTATCTCCTGGCGCCGATCGTGCGCGACCGCAAAGGCGAATATCGCAAGGATTTCCTGGAGTTGCGCAAGCAGGGGTTCCAGCGGGTCAAGGTCGATGGCGCGTTTCACGACCTGGACGAGCCGCCGACTCTGGACAAGAAATTCCGCCACGACATCGACGTGGTGGTTGACCGGATCATCGTGAAGGAGGGGATCGAGACGCGGCTGGCCGACAGTTTCCGCACCGCGCTGGACCTGACGTCGGGGCTGGCGGTTCTGGAGACGGCCCCGCGCGAGGGCGAGCCGGAGCGGTTCATGTTCTCGGAAAACTTTGCCTGTCCGGTGTCGGGATTCACCATCCCCGAGATCGAGCCGCGGCTGTTTTCCTTCAACGCGCCCTTCGGGGCGTGCCCCGATTGCGACGGGTTGGGCAAGGAGCTGTTTTTCGACGAGCGCCTGGTGGTGCCCGATCAGAACCTGAAGATCAGCGATGGCGCGCTGGCGCCGTGGCGCAAGGGCAAATCGCCCTATTTCCTGCAAACCATCGAGGCGATCGCCAAGCATTACGGGTTTGACAAGAACGCCCGCTGGAAAGACCTGTCGCCGGAGGTGCAGCAGGTGTTCCTGTATGGCTCGGGCGCGGACGAGATCCAGTTCCGCTATGCCGACCTGCCGACGGGTCCGCAGATTCCGGTTGGTGGCGCTGTTACCTGGACTT
>CAZOKA010000303.1:0-3176 GCA_964580265.1 uncultured Rhodobacterales bacterium
TCCCCGATCCAGCGCGCCTCTTCCTCGCCGTCCCAATGGCCGATCAGGCGCACCTTCTCGCCGTCCTGCGCATCGGTCCACAGGGTCTTGCCCAGCCGCCCCTCGTTGCCGGCGATCACCGCCCCCGCGGCCGCCAGGATATGCGGCGTCGAGCGATAGTTCTGCTCAAGCCGCACCACGTGCGCGCCCGGAAAATCCTTCTCGAACTTCAGGATGTTGCCCACCTCGGCGCCGCGCCAGCCATAGATCGACTGATCGTCATCGCCCACGCAACAGATGTTGTGATGCCCCCCCGCCAGCAGCCGCAGCCACAGGTATTGCGCCACGTTGGTATCCTGGTACTCGTCCACGAGGATGTACTTGAACCGCCTGCGGTAGTGCTCCAGCACATCGGGATGCGCCTGCAATATCCCCACCACGTGCAGCAGCAGATCGCCGAAATCCACCGCGTTCAGCTCGCGCAGCCGCTGCTGATACGCGGCATAGAGCGCGGGGCCCTTGCCATCGAACGCCGCCGATTCCGCCGCCGGCAGCGCCTCGGGCGTCCAGGCGCGGTTCTTCCAGCCATCGATCAGCGATGCCAGCGCCCGCGCGGGCCAGCGTTTCTCGTCCACCCCCGCCGCCGAGATCACCTGCTTCATCAGGCGGATCTGGTCATCGCGATCCAGGATGGTGAACCCGGATTTCAGCCCCGCCAGCTCCGCGTGTTTGCGCAGAATCTTGACACAGATGGCGTGGAACGTGCCCAGCCACGGCATCCCCTCGACGCCGCGCCCCATCAGGGTGCCCACGCGCTCTTTCATCTCGCGCGCGGCCTTGTTGGTGAAGGTCACCGCCAGGACTTCGCCCTCGCGCGCGCGCCCGGTGGCCAGCAGATGCGCGATTCGCGCCGTCAGGGCGCGGGTCTTGCCGGTGCCCGCCCCCGCCAGCATCAGCACGGGACCATCCAGCGCCTCGACCGCCGCGCGCTGCGCCGGGTTGAGGCCCTCCAGGTACGGCGCCGGCCGCGCGGCCATCGCCCGCGCCGACAATGATGCGCCCTCGAAGGCGTCCTGTTCGTCGAAATCACTCATGCGCCGGACAGTAGCGCGAAACGGCGGGCGGCGAAAGGCGTGTTCCCCATGCGTTCACTCCGTAGGATTTGAATGGCTCTTGAGCGAAAAGCCAGAAAATAGCCATGATTCAGCAAGCTTTCGGTAACGCGTCGGTGGCCAGATGGCAACGCACACAGCGCGGAGCAAAGCCATCCAATGCACGCCCCCGACCCGGACACGACACCGCCCATCCGCCGGACGCCACGCATCTGGCGCCACACCTTGTTCGCCAGCGCCATGGCGGCGGCGGTCGCGGGCATGATCGCCGCCATTGACGACGCACCGCCGCGCATCGTCGATCACATCTTTCTCAACGACACCCGCAACCGCGTCATCTTGTGGGAACGCCGCGTGCTGGACCTGCTCGATGCGGGGGCACAAAGCTTCGTGAACGGCGACATTGGCGCGCAAGCCGCAACGCAGCTTTCGCAGATCACGCGCCAATCGGACATTTACCGGCTCAAGCTGTTCGATGCGCAGGGCCGGATCATTTGGTCGTCGCGCAGCGCGGAAATCGGCCAGCATGCCGAAAACAGCGCGTTTGACACCATCGTGGCCGGCGGCGAGATATTCGCCAAGCTCGACACCAAACCACCCGGAGAAATCGACCGCCTCGCGCTGCACAGCCAGCGCATCGAAGGCACCGGGCCGCGCACGGTGGCCGAGGTCTACACACCCGTGCACAGCAATGGGCAATTCGTGGGCGCGGCCGAATTCTATACCGACATCACCGATCTGCGCGCGGCCTTCATCGCGCGGGTGCGTTGGATCATGATGGCGCTCGGCATCATCGGCGGCAGCCTGAGCCTGCTCGGGATAGGATACGTGGTCCGGGCCAGCCGCCGGCGGATGCGTGAAGTCCAGCAGATCGCAACGCAGGAACGGCAGGCCCTGGCCCAGCAAAAGCGCCTGTCGCGCGAGGTTGGCCTGCTGGGCGAGTTGAATGAATGGCTTCAGTCCAGCAACTCGCTGGACGAGTTGTTCAGCATGGTCGCGCGTTTCATGACCCACCTTATCCCCGATGCCGAAGGCAGCATCTATGTCTACTCCAATTCGCGCGACGTGCTCGATGGCGGCGCGGCCTGGAACGGTGGCTCGATCCGCGAGCATATCCGCCCGGATGAATGCTGGGCGCTACGCCGTGGACGCACCTATGGCTACGGCACCAACGCGGTGAATTTT
The DNA here is from genome assembly GCA_964580265.1 of uncultured Rhodobacterales bacterium. Taxonomy (GTDB): domain Bacteria; phylum Pseudomonadota; class Alphaproteobacteria; order Rhodobacterales; family Rhodobacteraceae; genus Sediminimonas. The sequence continues at coordinate 2,277 of CAZOKA010000303.1, forward strand.
GCCTGCGATCACGTGGACGCGGGCGATGACCGGCCATATTTCTGCTTTCCGATCCTGGCGCATGGCGAAACCGTCGGCCTTTTGCACCTCAGAAGCAGAATGACCGACACCGACACCCGGCTTGCGGACAACCGCTTGTTGGCGCAAATGTGCGCCGAGCAGATCAGCATGGCCATCGCCAATGTCCGAATGCGCGACGCCCTGCAGGAACAGGCGATCCGCGATCCGCTCACGGGGCTGTTCAACCGCCGCCACATGGGCACACATCTGCGCAGCAGCCTCAAGCATTGCCAACACAAGGGCGAACCGCTGGCCCTGGTGGCCGTCGATGTCGACCATTTCAAGAAATTCAACGATACCCACGGCCACGATGCTGGCGACCTGGTGCTCGCCGCGGTCGGCGAGACGATGCAACGGCTGTGCGACGGCGATGAAATTGCCGCCCGTCCCGGCGGCGAGGAATTCACGATGATCCTTCCGCACGCGGACAAGACGGCAGCGCGCGCAAGGGCCGAAGCCCTGCGCGAGGCGGTCGAGAACATCACCGTCCACTACGGCGAAGCGACACTGCCTCATGTCACGCTGTCGCTGGGCATTGCCGTCTATCCCGAGGACGGAACCACGCCCCAGGATCTGCTGCATTCCGCCGACGCGGCGCTATACCGGGCCAAGGACAATGGCCGCAACCAGGTCTGCGGCCGCGCCGACGAAATCGGCGACAATGCCGCCGCGACGCGGCCCTCCGTCATGAACGGCAGCGCGCCGGTCCCCAAGCACCGGACAGAAGGGGCGGATCACGCCGAAAGCACACCCCAGGCATGACCACCGCCGGAAATGCGCGCCAATGCCAGGCGTCAGGCTCCGGAATTCGCCACCTGGCAAAAGGCTCCCATGCCCCTT